>JAHRAW010000223.1 GCA_020027415.1 Gammaproteobacteria bacterium | reverse complement strand
AATTCAACAAGACGCCGCAGCGCGCATGACCAAAACGGTGGAATTGACCCGCGATGAAATGAGCCGCATTCGCACCGGACGCGCTTCCACCGCAGTGCTTGAACACCTGCTGGTGGATTACTACGGTGCGCCCACCCCAATCAATCAGGTGGCTACGGTGGCGGTGGCTGACGCCAGAATGCTGACCGTGCAGCCGTGGGAAAAAAACATGGTGGCGGTCATTGAGAAAGCGATTTTAGAATCCGATCTTGGGCTCAATCCGGCTACGGCGGGCGACACCATACGCATTCCGTTGCCGCCGATGACCGAACAGCGGCGCCATGAATTGGGCAAAGTAGTTCGGCGGGTGGGCGAGAATGGCAAGGTTGCGGTGCGCAATATCCGCCGCGATGCAATCCACATGCTACGCGAGTTGCTCAAAGAAAAGCAACTCAGCCAAGATCAAGAAAAGCAAGCCGAACAAGCGTTGCAAACCGTGACCGACAAAGCGATTTCGTTGTTAGACGAAATCGTACGCGACAAAGAAAAAGAAGTCGTGGAAATGTAGCGCGCGCCGTCCGCGTTCGCTGTTCGCCGTCTGCGCTGCTCTGCCGCCATGTCATCACCCCACGCAACCTTCCCGCCCGCCGCCGCCACTTTGAGCGAGTTGCCGCGCCATATTGCGGTGGTCATGGATGGCAATGGTCGGTGGGCGCGGCGGCGCGCCTTGCCGCGCATCGCCGGGCATCGCCGCGGGGTGGAGGCAATCAAAAACATCATGCCGCTGTTGCGCACGCGCGGCGTGCAGTATCTGACGCTGTTTGCGTTCAGCAGTGAAAACTGGCAACGCCCAAGCAGCGAAGTGACGCTGTTGTTGGAGTTGTTCGCCAGTACCTTAGAGAATGAAATTAGGCGCTTACACGAGAACCAAATACGGCTGCGGGTAATCGGAGATTTATCGCGGTTTCCCCACGCGTTACAAAATCGGGTAGCCGAATCGATGGCGTTGACGCGCGCCAACCAAGCGCTCAACCTGACCATCGCCATCAACTATGGCGGGCGCTGGGATCTGACTCAAGCGTGCCGCGCGCTGGCTGAATTGGTGGAGCGGCGGGAAATCTCAGCCGACGCGATCAGCGCAAGCCTGTTGGCATCGCGGCTATGTACCAGCGATTTGCCGGAGCCGGATTTGTTTATCCGCACCGGCGGAGAGCAGCGAATCAGTAATTTCCTGTTGTGGCAATTGGCATACACCGAATTATATTTTACCGACACCTACTGGCCCGATTTTGATGAGCAACACTTTGAGCAAGCGCTGATGAGGTTCGCCAGCCGACAGCGTCGTTTCGGCAAAACCGCGGAACAAATTCAGGCGGCGCCCATTCAGGCGGAGGCGGCGGCGCCGGCGCCGGCATGAGGACGCGCATCGCCACCGGTCTCGCGTTGGCGGTCGCCGCCACAGTGGCGACGCTGTGGTTGCCGCCGATGGGGTTCGCGGTGTTGGTGTTGGCGATTTTATGCGCGGCGTTGGTTGAATGGGGGCGACTGGAAAAGCAGCGGCGCCCGTTCAGCGCGGTGGAGTGGGCGGTGGGCGTGGTTGGGTTGGCGGTGTTGGTGGTCGCCGCCGGCGCGCTTTTTTACGCGCCGAAACGGCTGCCGCAGGTGTGCTTCATCGGGCTGCTGTTCTGGGCTTATCAAGCGCTCAGTATGCTCGTGCAACCGACCGCGCGCGCGCCGGCGGTTTGGCGCAGTTTGTTACAAGGAGCGGGCATCGTGCTGTTTGCTTGGTGCGCGTTGCTGTGGATGCGCGTTGAACAGGGCACGCACCTGACGCTCGCGATGTTGGGCATCGTATGGAGCGCGGACACCTGCGCCTATTTTGTCGGCAAACGTTTCGGCAAGCACAAACTGGCGCCGCGCATTAGCCCGCATAAAACGGTGGAAGGCTTAGGCGGCGGCGTGCTCGGCGCCGGGCTGGTTGCGCTGCTGGTGGCGAGCCTGTGGTTAGAGTTGCCCGGCGGCAAAACGCAATTTTGGCTGGCGGCAGCCCTCGGCGCGGCGCTGTTCAGCGTGGTGGGCGATTTATACGAAAGCCGATTAAAACGGCGCGCCGAGGTCAAAGATAGCGGCGGGCTGTTGCCCGGACACGGCGGCGTGCTGGACCGGGTGGACGGCTTGTTGGCGGCGGCGCCGGTGTTTGTCACGCTGTGGTGGTGGTCGGCATGACTCGTTCAGTCGCTATCTTGGGTTCAACCGGGTCAATCGGCGTCAGCACTTTAGACGTAATCCGGCGGCATCCCGATAAATACCGCGTAACGGGGCTTTCCGGCAATCAAAACTGGGCTGCGATGCGCCGCCAATGCGACGAATTCAAGCCCGAACTGGCGGTGATGGCGGCGCCGGCGGCGGGCAAACGGCTGGCGGCGGCGGTGGCGGCGATGAACCTGCATACGCAAGTGCGCAGCGGGGCGGAGGGGTTGTCCGAACTGGCTGGCGGCGGCGCCGATATTGTGGTGTGCGGGATTGTCGGTGCGGCTGGCTTGCACTCCACCTTAGCGGCGGTGCGCGGCGGCAAAAAAGTGCTAATTGCCAACAAAGAGCCGCTGGTGATGTTAGGTCCGCTGATTATGCGCGAAGCGCGCACACACGGCGCCACGGTGATTCCCTTGGACAGCGAACACAATGCGATTTTTCAATGCTTGCCGCCGCCGCAACTGCAGCCGCAATCGCAACCCCAACTCCAAGCGCAAGAAGGAGCGCAAACAGGAGCATGCGCCGCGCATCGCCCGGTCGGCATACGCAGAATACTGCTGACTGGCTCCGGCGGACCGTTTCGGCAATTGCCGCTGGCTGATTTCCACCGCGTCACCGCGGCGCAAGCGTGCGCCCATCCGAACTGGGATATGGGTCCAAAAATCTCGGTGGATTCCGCCACCATGATGAACAAAGGTTTGGAGTTGATTGAAGCGTGCGCGCTGTTTGCGGTGCGCGCCGACGACATTGAAATCGTGATTCATCCGCAGAGCGTCATCCATTCTATGGTGGAATATGCGGATGGCTCCATGTTGGCGCAACTCAGCAGCCCGGATATGCGGGTGCCGATTGCCAACGCTTTGGGTTGGCCGCAGCGCATTGATTCCGGCGCGCGCCGCTTGGATTTGCTGGCGTGCGCGCGCTTGGATTTCGCGGCGCCGGATGGGCAACGGTTTCCCGCCATTGCGCTGGCGCGGGAAGCCGCGCGCATCGGCGGCACCTTGCCCGCCGCCATGAATGCCGCCAACGAAGTCGCGGTTGCCGCCTTTCTTGCCGATGCGTTGCGGTTTGATAGAATTCCGCTGCTGGTGGAGCGCACCATGCAACAAACCGAAGCAACGTCGGATTGTGATTTGGATGCGGCGTTAGCCGCCGACCGCCAAGCGCGTCGCCGCTGTCAAGAACTGCTGCCGCGCGGGCGGCGTTGCCAAACGGCTGCGACTGCTGCGATGGTTTCAACAGGTTAACGGATATGATGAGCTCACTTGCCTATAGCGTAGGGGGATTTCTCGCCGCCATCGTCATTTTGGTGGCGGTGCATGAATACGGGCATTTCCAAGTGGCGCGCAAATTAGGCGTCAAAGTGCTGAAGTTTTCCATTGGCTTCGGCAAAGCCATTTTCACTTGGCGGCGCACGCACGACCCCACCGAGTATTCCATCGGGCTGATTCCGTTGGGCGGCTATGTGAAGATGCTGGACGAACGGGAAGGCGTGGTGGCTGCCGACGAACGGGATATGGCTTTTAACCGTCAGTCTCTCGGCGTGCGCAGCGCCATCGTGGTCGCCGGTCCCGCCTATAACTTTCTGTTTGCCATTGTCGCCATCTGGCTGGTGTTTGTGGCGGGTAGCGACGACATTGCGCCGATAGTCGGCGCGGTGGCGGAGCATTCGGTGGCGCAACAAGCCGGCTTTCAGCCCGGCGACCGCATCACGCGCGTGGATGGGCGCGCCGTCAGCACCTGGGGACAGCACCAGTTTTACATGCTGCATCAAGCGATGAAAGGCAACACCATCGGCTTTGAGGTGGTCGGCGACGCCGGCGGCGCGCGCAATCTGCGCATTGATTTCAGCGAAGTTGAGCAATACGCGCTCGGCGCGCAGCCGCTCACCTCGTATATCGGCTTGTTCCCCTCGGCCCCGCCCGCCGCCGTATACCGAGTGGTGGAGCAGTCACCCGCGGCCGCAGCCGGGCTACAACCGGGCGATAAAATCGTGGCGTTGGACGGAATTGCGGTGCGCGACTGGAACGACTTGGTGGCACAGGTCGCGCGCCAACCAAACCAACCCCTCGCGGTGACGATTCTGCGGGGCGCACAGCAGCAAGAAATCGCCTTAATCACCACGGCGGTGCGCGTGGATGGCAAGGAATATGGGCGCATTGGTTTATATCGCCCGCCGTTGGAGAATGTGCGGTTGCGTTATGGGGTGTTTGCTGCGCTGCCGGCGGCGTTGGATTACAACTGGCGCATGAGCATGGTCACCTTACGCTCGCTGGGGCGCATGCTGAGCGCGCGCATGACGACCGACAACCTATCCGGACCGATTACCATTGCGCGTCTGGCTGGGCATACCGCGGCATCTGGATACGCGGATTTTATTAAATTCTTAGCCATCATCAGTATCAGCCTGGGGCTGCTGAACTTGTTGCCCATCCCGCTGTTGGACGGCGGGCATTTGCTGTATTTTGCGATTGAGGCGTTGCGAGGACGCCCGCCATCGGAAAAATTCATGCTGCGAGGGCAACAAATCGGCGTCGTTTTGCTGATATTGTTGATGAGCATGGCTTTTTATAATGATATAATGCGGCTGTTTTAAGCGGCGGCGCAAGGTATGCGGTCAAACTTGAATTGCCAAACTTCGCCCGCCCGCCAAACTTCCCGCAACCGACACCAATAATCCGATGATGCGCAAAATCAAACTGATCCTAGTGGCGGTATTCTGTTGCTACCAACTGCAAGCGGCATGGGCGATTACTCCGTTTATCATCACCGATATTCGGGTGCAGGGGCTGGAGCGCCTTGAGTCCGGCACCGTGTTTAACTACCTGCCGCTGAAAGTCGGCGACCAACTGAATGACGAAGAAGCGCGCCTGAGCATCAAGGAGTTGTTCGCCACCGGCTTCTTCAATGAGGTGGAACTGGAACAGGACGGCACCGTGTTGGTGGTCAAGGTGGTGGAACGCCCATCCATTTCCGAAATCAGCATTACCGGCAACAAAGCCCTCACCACCGAAGCCATTGTGCAAGGCTTGGAGCAAGTGGGCTTAGTGCAAGGGCGGATTTTCAACCGCGCCCATCTAGTGCAGGTTGAACAAGAAATCAAGGATATTTATCTTTCGTTGGGGCGTTATTCGTCCACCGTGGAATTCTCGGTGGAAGCGGCGGAGCGCAACCGAGTTGAAATTAAGTTGAGCATTCAAGAGGGGCGCGTGGCGACCATTAAGAAA
>JAHRAW010000207.1 GCA_020027415.1 Gammaproteobacteria bacterium | reverse complement strand
TTGTTTGGCACAGTTTGCATCGCCGCGCGCAATTGCGACAGCGGCGGCGGCGATTGCTGCGCCAGCAGTTCGGCAATCATTTGCAAGATTGGCGCGGTCGTCTCCGCCGCCGCCCGCTGCGCGCGCGCAAGCGTCATCAAGGTTTGCAAGGCTTGCGCAGGCTGTTGGTTGCTAAACTGCGCCTCAGCGCGCGCCAGTTGGTTGCGAAAATGATCCGGGGCGAGCCGTTCCAGCAGATGCGATAACGCAATTACCCGCTGATGATCTTGCTGTTGCTCCGCCAATTGCATTGCCCAAGCGACCACTTTGCGATGTTGCGATAGGCGCGCGGCGCGCGTCATGGACTCCATGGCGACTTGGCCATGCGCGCGTTGCGCGGCGATATTCGCTAATAGCAGTTGATAAAGCAGTTCGGCGCTGAGATGCGTGGCACTCCCGCCCCGGCGTTCACTGGTTGCGCGCGGCTCCGGCAACCCGGTGTTGGGCGCCGCCACAGACTGCGTGCTTTCGGTCAGCCCGCTGCACGCCGATAGCAACAACCACGGCAACAGCAAAATCGGCGGCCACCAGCATCGCCTGCTTGGGGCGGGCTTGCGGTAGTTGAGAAAATTCATTGGAAAATCAGAAGCCGTTGCTGGGAGAAGCGGCGGAATACTCGGCGTTGCAGCCCGGTGCCGCATACAAACCCGGCGCGCATGCGATCTGGTATGAGAAATTGGAAGACTAGAATATAAACGTTTCATTATAGCAAAAGCCAATCGCCAATCGCCAATCGCGGTTTTGTGTCTTAGGGGCGGTAAATCGGTTGGCAAGCACAACCGAAGCCGAAGCCGAAACCCGCCCGCGGCAAAGATTATCAAGCGACCTTCGCTACCCAATGTGCTTGTCTTATAGTAGAATATGCCCCCGAATTAGTTGCCGCTCAGTTGCGCAATTGGTTGTTTTTATGAACCTCCTCACCATCGGACTCAATCACAAAAAAACGCCCGTGGCGTTGCGCGAGCAAGCGGCTTTTGCGCCGCACGCGGTGCGCCCGGCGTTGCGCGATTTGACCGCCGCCCAGGGCGTCAGCGAAGCCGCGATTTTATCCACTTGCAACCGCACCGAAATTTATTGCGGGCAACATGACGACGAACAGCAAATTTTCAATTGGTTCGGTCGGCATACCGGATTTAGCCGTTCGCAGTTGGCGGGGTGCCTGTATCATTTTGCCAACGAACAAGCGGTCAAGCACGCGTTTCGGGTTGCCTCGGGGCTGGATTCTATGGTCATTGGTGAGCCGCAAATACTCGGGCAGATGAAGTCGGCGTTTCACACTGCGGTGGATGTCGGCACGGTCGGCAAGGTGCTAAATCGGTTGTTCCAGCATACTTTTACGGTGGCAAAGCAAGTGCGCACCAACACCGCCATCGGCGCCAATTCGGTGTCCATCGCGTATACCGGAGTCAACCTTGCCAAGCAAATTTTTACGCACCTGAACGAGCAAACCGTATTGCTCATCGGCGCCGGGGAAACCATTGAATTGATGGCGCGCCACCTCAAAGAAAATAAGGTGCAACAAATCATCATCGCCAATCGCTCGCTGGATAAAGCGCAAGCCTTAGTGAAGTCGGTAGGCTGTCGGGCAATCACCTTGGCGGAAATTCCCAATCAACTGCCGTGGGTGGATATCGTGGTTTCGTGCACCGCCAGCACCTTGCCAATTCTCGGCAAAGGCGCGGTGGAACGGGCGCTTGAAAATCGCCGACAAAAACACAAACCGATATTGATCCTTGATTTGGCAGTGCCGCGCGATGTGGAAGCGGAGGTCAGTCGCTTGCGCAAAGTGCATCTGTACAATGTGGACGATCTCAAATCGGTGGTGCAGCGTAATTGCAAACTGCGCCGCCACGCCGCCGAGCAAGCGGAACATATGATTGACTCGCAAGTCGATCAGTTCATGGATTGGATGCGCTCGTTGGCAGTGTTGCCGTCCATTTGCGCGCTGCGGCGGGGCTTGGAACGCCTCCAACAAGAAGAAGCGGACAAGGCCATGCGAAAAATTCGCAACGGCGAGGATGCGCAAGTGGTGGTGCAACAATTAGCGCGCGGGCTCGCCAATAAATTCGCGCACCATCCCAGCCAGGTTCTCAAACAGGCGCACCTTGACGGCAATGCTGAGTTGCTCGTTGCGGCGCACAAACTCTTTGGCTGTTAGCCCCGCCCGCTGGTGGCAACGGGTGGCGCGAAGTGGCGTAGCGAAGCAAAAAATTAAGCGGAAAGTTGCCGGCGGTTGATGCGATGAATCCAACAACCAAAGATAAACTGCGCCAAGTCGTGGAGCGTTGCGCGGAACTGCGGGCGTTATTATCTGACCCGGCGGTGATTGCGGCGCAGAAGCAGTTTCGCAACTTGTCCATTGAACTTGCAGAGATTGAGCCGGTCGTGGAGGGCTTTTCCAGCCACCAATGGCTTGCCCGCCAGTTAACCGAAACGAGGGCGATGTTGTCGGACTCGGATGATGCCATCCGCGCGCTGGCGAAAGATGAACTGCCCGCGCTTGAACAAACCCTCGCCGAATCCGAAACCGCGTTGCAAACTTTATTATTGCCCAAGCAGCGCAACGACCAACGCAATCTTTTTTTGGAAATTCGCGCCGGCACCGGTGGCGATGAAGCGGCGTTATTTGTCGGCGATTTGTTTAAGATGTATCACGCGTACGCGGAAAGTTGCGGCTGGCGGGTGGAGGTAATGAGCCGCAGCGAAGGCGAACACGGCGGCTATAAAGAAATCATCAGTCGCATCGTCGGCGCGCAAGTGTATGCGCGATTAAAATTTGAGAGCGGCGCGCATCGGGTGCAGCGGGTGCCGGAAACCGAGTCGCAAGGGCGCATTCATACCTCGGCTTGCACCGTGGCGGTGTTGCCCGAAGCCGATGAAATGGATGACATGGAAATCAAGACGAGCGATCTTAAAGTGGATACTTTTCGCGCTTCCGGAGCCGGCGGGCAGCATGTAAATAAAACCGATTCAGCCATTAGAATCAAGCATTTACCGAGTGGATTGGTGGTTGAATGCCAAGATCAGCGTTCCCAACACAAGAACCGCGCGCGCGCCATGGCGGTTTTGAAATCGCGCTTGTTGGAAGCCGAAACACAGAAGCAACAGCAGCAGCAGGCGAGTACGCGCAAATCGTTGGTGGGTAGCGGCGATCGCTCGGAGCGCATCCGAACTTATAATTTTCCGCACGGGCGGGTGACCGAGCATCGCCTCGGGCTGACCTTGTATAAACTGGATGCGATCCTCGCCGGCGACCTCGCTCCGTTGATTGACCCCCTAATCGCCGAGCATCGCGCAAACTTGTTAGCCGAATCACCGCACCTCGCATGACCGCCAACCTCCAAGATTTATTGCGCTGGGCGGGTCGGCGGCTTGCCGCCGGCGGCGCGGATGGCGATGCCGGCGCGGTGGATGCCGAAGCGTTGTTAAGTTACTTGACCGGCAAATCGCGCGGCGCATTGCTTGCCGATGCTTTGCAGCCGCTGCCGCACCGACAAGCCGCGGAATTTAGCGGTTTGGTGGAGAGAAGGGCGCGCGGAGAGCCGATTGCCTACTTAACCGGGCAACAGGAATTCTGGTCGTTGCCGCTGAAAATCACCCCCGATGTGCTGATTCCCCGCGCCGACTCGGAGTTATTGGTGGAACGCGTGTTGGCGCATGCCAAGCGCCGCGAAATTGCCTCCATCTTGGAATTAGGCACCGGCAGCGGCGCAATTGCGTTGGCGTTGGCGAGTGAAATGCCGCGCTGCCATATCGTCGCCACCGATATTTCGCGCGCTGCGCTTGCGGTGGCAAAATGCAATCAGCGATGGCTCGCCGCCAGCGGGCGCAAATTAGCGCAGGTGGAGTTTTGTTGGGGGTCTTGGTTTGCGGCGGTGCCGGGGCGGCGGTTTGATTTAATCGTGTCCAATCCGCCTTATGTTGCCGCCGGCGACCGCCACTTGCAGCAGGGCGATGTGCGTTTTGAACCGAATTTAGCCTTGCTTTCGCCGCTCAATGGACTCGCCGATTTACGGCAAATAATCGCCGCGGCGCCGGGGTATTTGCCGGTCGGCGGCGGTTTGTTATTAGAATGCGGCTACCAGCAAGCCGCCGCGGTGCGCGCCGAACTTAAACAGCACGGGTTTGCCGACATCGCCACCTACCGCGACCTCGGCGGAATTGAGCGGGTGGCACAGGGTTTATATGCGTGGGGGCGAGAGCTGCCGGCGGCGGCGTGACGCGAAATGGTCTGACGACTGCGCAACGTGTTTAGGCGTAGCGTGTTTAGGCGTAGTGTGTTTAGGCGTAGCGTGTGTTTAGGCTTAGCATTCTTTCCGCTAACTGATTCCACGCAGTATCGGTGGTAGCCGCTATTTCGGGCGGATGAAAATACCGGAGCGGGCTTTGGGGTCAAAATAGGTGGATTTTGGCGGCATCAGCGCGCCGGCATCCGCCACCGTCATCAGTTGAGCGATGGAAGTGGGATAACAGGCAAAACACACCGCCCAGCCTTCAGCGCATTTTTGCTCCAGCCCGGCGCCGCCCATCACCCCGGAAACATAATCCAGCCGCGGGTCGCTGCGCGTATCAGTAATCCCCAACAACGGTCGCAGGATGTGATTTTGCAAGATGGAAACATCCAACGCGCTGACCGGATCGGTTTGGTTGCCCACGTTCAGTTGGCTTCGCAGTTGATACCAGCGGCGATTCACCAACATGCCGAATTCACCGTGTCGGCTCGGCACGAACGGCGTCTGCGCGGCAAGCGGCTGCACGGAAAAATCTTGTTGCAACGCGTGCACCAGTTCGGCTTCGGATAAGCCGTTGAGGTCGCGCACCGCGCGATGAAAGGGCAGCAAGGCTAGTTGTTTGGTGGAAAACAGCGCGACCAACAATTGGTTATACGGCTGCGACTGCGCTGCGCGCTCGCCGTCGCGCTCTAAGCCGGCTGCGCTTTGCTGCTTTCGCTGTCGCTGCGCATAGCGCCAACCGGCGGCGGCGCGATGATGCCCATCGGTGAGATAGGTGGTTTCAATCGCGGCAAAGAGTTGCTGAAATTGTTGCTGCGTCGCCGGATCTTGGATGCGCCACACTTGTTGCGCAACCCCATCGGCGGCGACAAAATCCAGCGTTGGCGGCGTTGCGATTTGTTGTTCCAGCAAGCGGTTGATGGCGTCATGGTCGGGGTAGGCAAGGCAAATCGGGCTGGAGGAGACGCCCACCACTTGCTGATACATGGTCAACAAATCCTCCTTGTCGCTACGGGTGTCCTCGTGCT
>JAHRAW010000193.1 GCA_020027415.1 Gammaproteobacteria bacterium | reverse complement strand
GGTATTTGCTCTGAGCGCATAGGGGTTGTACTTCATTCGGCGGCTCTCATGGTTGGTAGATTAATGGCAAGCGAATCGCATGCCGCCGAAGTCGGCTTCGGCAATCATACAAAATCGGCATGCGGGCAGGCCATCAAAATGGCGGCGTTGATTTAATCCAGTTGCCGTGTTACGCGATTTTGCAGAATGGCGGCGGCACAAATGGCCGGCTTGGCGGTTAAACTTGCCAGATAGCAGGCAGTTGCCCAGCGCCTTTTATGGTCATTTTTACGCCGACATAAACAATCGCCGCCAAGCCGGCATAGCCGAGCCAGCGGTGTTTTTGTAGCGTGTTGGCGATGAGTGCGGCGGCGAAGGTCATAAAGGCGACCGATATGGCTAACCCGACCACCAACAGCGGAATGTTGTCGTCGGCGATGCCGACAACCGCCAACACATTATCCAACGACATAGAAAGGTCGGCAATCGCCACTTGCATGATGGACGCCAGCAGCGGCGGATTGGCGGCGGTCGGCGGCGGATGGTCGCGGTCGCGCCCATCTTGATCATGCGCCGCGCCGTTCGGCGCCGCCGCCGCTGCTGAGGTTGCGCGTAAATCACTCCATAGTTTCCAGCAGATCCAGAGCAACAGCACGCCGCCGACGAACAGTAAGCCGGGGATGGCGAGCAGTTGCACGGTGAGGACGGCGAATACGATGCGCAACAACACCGCCACTCCGACGCCATACAAAATAACTCGGCGGCGATGTTCGGCGGTGAATTTTGCCGCCACCAAGCCGATGACAATGGCGTTGTCGCCAGCCAGTACTAGATCAACTAAGATGATTTGACCAAGTTTGAAAAGTTCTATAAAATTTTCCATTGGTTTGTGATTTTTTTGTTTACTTAACGCTCGGTGTTTCGCCTTCGCAGCGTTTCGTCATTGTGTTTCGCATGGTGATTTTCAGGCGGGTTATTTAATGCGCCCGCATCCCGCATCCCTCATGGCGCGCCGCGGCTTTGCCACTGCCGCCGAGCATGATACCCTAAATTTTAGATGCATAACCATAACCATAACTATAACCGCGCCGCGCGAAATGTTATCATCGCCGCTCCGTAGCATCACGGTCAAACTCCATATCTGAGTTAAACCCTATGCCCGATTCATATTACCGGCGACATGTATTTTTCTGCATCAATCAGCGCGCTGCGAACCAACGCTGTTGCGCTGAGTACGCCGCCGCCGAATGTCACGCGTATGCGAAAAAACGCATCAAAGATGCCGGTCTGCATGGTCGCGGCATGGTCAGGGTCAATCGCAGCGGCTGTTTGGGTCGTTGTCAGGAAGGTCCAGTGTTGGTGATCTACCCGGAAGGCGTGTGGTATCGTTATGTGGACCGCGAAGATATTGATGAGATTATTGACCGGCATTTGCGGCGCGGAGAAATTGTAGAGCGGCTACGGCTTTGATGGACGCCAACAGACCCAATCCCAACTCCAACTCCAATCCCAACTCCAATCCCAGCCCCATGAGCGCAACCAAAGCCGATTCGTTTCGCACCCTCGCTACGCGGGCGGTGCATGCCGGCGAGCCGCGCCCGCGGATTGAAGGCGCGATTGCCATGCCGATTTTCCAGACCTCCACCTATGTTTTTGACGGCGAGGACGGCTATCACGACCTGCGTTATCTGCGCCTCAACAACTCGCCCAATCACCTCGCTTTGCACGCCAAATTAGCGGCGCTGGAAGGCGGCGAAAGCGCGCTGGTAACCGCCAGCGGCATGAGCGCGATTTGCACCGCATTGCTAAGCGTGCTGAAAAGCGGCGACCATTTATTGGCGCAACGCGGTTTATACGGCGGCACGCATACTTTCATGAGTCGCGAACTGCCGCATTTCGGCATTGCGGTGGATTTCGTAGACTTGAACGACCGCACCCAATGGCGCGACTACCTCAAACCGAACAGCCGCGCCTTTTATGTGGAAAGCATGAGCAATCCGCTGTTGGAAGTGGGCGATTTGCCGGGCGTGGTGGAATTCGCGCGCGCGCAAAACCTCACCACCCTAATCGACAACACCCTCGCCTCGCCAGTCAATTTCCGCCCGCTTGAAATTGGGTTTGACTTGGTTTTGCATAGCGCCACCAAATACCTCAACGGGCATTCCGATATAGTCGCCGGCGTGGTGGTCGGTAGCGGCGAACATGTGAGCGTGGTCAAGCAAAAATTAGACCACCTCGGCGCCACCTTAGATCCGCATGCTTGCTTCCTGTTGGCGCGCGGAATTAAAACTTTGCCGCTGCGGGTGGCGCAACAAAACCACAACGCATTGATGTTGGCGCAGATGTTGCACCGCCATCCGCAGGCGGCAACGGTGTATTACGCCGGGCTGCCGCAGCATCCGAGCGCGGCGCGCGCGCAAGCCTTGTTCAGCGGCTTCGGCGGCGTGCTTAGTTTTACGCATACAGATGGGGCGGACGGCGCCCATCGCATGCTAAAACGCCTGCAACTGGCGACCAACGCAGTCAGCCTCGGCGGGGTGGAGACTTTAGTTACGCTGCCCGCCGAGACCTCGCATGTCGG
>JAHRAW010000175.1 GCA_020027415.1 Gammaproteobacteria bacterium | reverse complement strand
TTTTAGTAGCATCGGAATTATTTAGTGGGGGAGGGGGGCATGGCGACGGGCGCCAAGCAATCAAAATTCTATCCGGAGTCTGGTCACTCCGCCGCCGCCGCCGTCACTACCGGATAAGTCAGCGGCGTATCAAACGCTTGCGGATGATCCATCAAAACCTGAATGACGATAGGCACGATGGTAGCCAACAGGTTGCTGCCGTCGCGCACTTGCGCGCGATTTACTGAACCGTTCCAAGTGGCGCCGCCATGCAGCAGTTGGTTGCGCAGCACATAAAGGCGCGGAAAGACATGATTAAGCACGGTTTGGGTGCCGCCTTCCCGCAGCGCTTTATTAACGGTGGCTTGATCCTTGGAAAATTTATTTTTCCACCCGCGCGCGCCGCTTTCGCGGTGAGGAAATTTCCAAAACAAATTAAATACATATTGATTTTCCATTAATCGGCGGATGATGTCGGCGCTGTTCAACAGCACCTGAAACAGCGATTGATTGTCGTCCATGCCCGCCAGCAAATCAATGAAACTACGGAACGCGGTACGTTCGGTGGGAGTTTCATGCTCCGATAGTCTTTGCGCATACGCCGCGTTAAACGAAATCCACAGAAAGATAAACCGCGCATCGTGGTCATCGCCGCACTGCTCAGCGCGTTGCAACCAACTCAGCGCGCGATGAATGCGCGTGCTGCTGTGATCCGGGTAGTCAGCGCGTTCGGCTTGTTGGCGTTCTTTCAGGTTGGCAAAAGTCGGTTGCAAAATCTTTCCCCTGGTTTAAGGCGGTTGCGCGGCACGCAACCACTGAACCATGATAGTATCCAACCATTAGCATAGCATATTGCATGCGGCGCGCCGCACCACTCTTACTCTTGCGAATTTGCCGATGCCCGAAAAACTTGCCCAGCCAACCGACCGCGACCACGAACGCGAGTGCAAATACGTTGAACTGCACGGCTTGCGCGTTGACCGCGGATTGCATGATCTGGTCGCCAACGAAATCGCGCCGAGCAGCGGCCTCGCCGCACAAAAATTCTGGCGCGCCTTGGCCGACTTAGTCGCCGACTTGGGCGCAAAGAACCGCGCTTTATTACAAAAACGCGACGCCTTGCAGCAGCAAATAGACGCTTGGCATGCGGCGCATCCGGGGCAGCCGGAACTCGCAAAATACCGCGCCTTTCTCACCAAGATTGGCTATTTACTCCCGGAACCCGCCGATTTTTCGGTGCAAACCGAAAATGTGGATGCGGAAATCGCCGCCATCGCCGGTCCGCAACTGGTGGTGCCGGTGGACAACGCCCGATATGCGCTGAATGCCGCCAACGCCCGCTGGGTCAGCCTCTACGATGCGTTGTATGGCAGCGATGTAATCGCCGAAGCGGAAGGCTGCAAGCGCACCGCAAAATATAATCCAGTGCGCGGCGCTAAGGTGATTCAGTATGTGCGGGATTTTCTTGACCACGCAGTGCCGTTGGCGACCGGCAGTCATGCTTATGCGGTGCGCTACCAAGTGCGCGGCGGCAAATTGATTGTGGATATGGGCGATGGCAGCGAGACCGAACTTGGTTGGCGCGAGTGTTTTGTCGGCTACCAAGGCGCGCCGCCATCGCCGTCCAGCATTTTGTTGCAGCACAACAACCTGCACTTGGAGATTTTGATTGGCGAGGGGTATTACATCGGGCGCGGCGACCTTGCCAATATCTATGATGTCAGGGTGGAGGCGGCGGTGACGACCATCATGGACTGCGAAGATTCGGTGGCGGCGGTGGATGCCGAGGACAAGGTGCGGGTATATCGCAACTGGGCGGGGCTGATGAAGGGAGATTTGACAACCACCGTGCGCAAGGGCAACGCCACCATTGAACGCGAATTGCAACCGGACGCGGAATACATCGCCCCGGACGGCGCGCCGCAGAGTTTGCGCGGTCGCAGTTTGATGTTCATCCGCAATGTTGGCAGCCACATGTATACCGATACAGTCACCTTGCACGGCGCGGATATTCCGGAGACGTTTTTGGATGCCATGGTAACCGCGCTCGCCGCCAAACACGATTTACTCGGCAACGGGCGCTTTCGCAACAGTGAAACCGGCAGCGTGTATATCGTCAAGCCGAAGATGCACGGCGCGGAAGAAGTTGCCGCCGCGGTGGAACTCTTTGCGCGCGTTGAGGAAGCGTTGGAGTTGCCGCGCAACACCCTCAAAATCGGCATCATGGATGAAGAGCGGCGCACCACGGTCAACCTAAAAGCATGCATCGCCGCCGCCCGCGAACGGGTGGTTTTCATCAACACCGGCTTTTTGGATCGCACCGGCGACGAAATCCATACCTGCATGGAAGCGGCTGCGGTGCCGCCGAAAAATGCGATCAAAGCCACGCCATGGTTGCTCGCCTACGAAGACTGGAATGTGGAGATGGGGCTGCGCACCGGGTTGCCGGGGCGCGCTCAGATTGGCAAAGGCATGTGGTCGGCGCCGGACAATCTGGCGGCGATGATGGAACAAAAATTCGCCCACCCCCGCGCCGGCGCCAACACCGCGTGGGTGCCGTCGCCGACCGCCGCGGCGTTGCATGCGTTGCACTATCATTATGTCAATGTCCGCATCCGCCAGCAGGAACTATGCGGCGGCGCGGCCGGCAGTTTGGACGATATTTTGACCATTCCCGTTTTAATCGATCCGCCGCCGAGCGACAGTGAAGTGTTGCGCGAATTGGAAAACAACGCGCAAAGCATTCTCGGTTATGTGGTGCGTTGGATTGATCAGGGCATCGGTTGCTCCAAAGTGCCGGACATTTCCGACACCGCGTTGATGGAAGACCGCGCCACGCTGCGCATCTCCAGCCAACACATCGCCAACTGGCTGCATCATGGGCTGACCACGCGCGAGCAAGTGATTGCGATTTTCAAAAAAATGGCGGCGGTGGTGGATCGGCAGAACGACGCCGACCCCAACTATCAAAATTTAGCGCCGCAGTATGATGGCATCGCTTTTCAAGCGGCGTTGGAACTGGTGTTCAAAGGCAGAGAAGCCGCCAATGGCTACACCGAATCGGTGTTGCACGCCCGGCGCCGAGAAGCAAAAGTTCGTGGAGAAGAAAAACCCGCTGAGGAAAAAACCGCTGAGGAAAAAACCAAGCGGGGCTGACGACTTGCGGCGGCGGAGAAATTAATTTTACCGGCAATGTACTTGCAATTACTACAATAGCAATTTCCCAAGTTTGCCGGCGTCATCGCGCACGACATCCGCCACCGGCAGTTGTACTTCCTGTTCCAGTTTTTCGATCGCGTCTCGGGCTTCGGCGTCGCTCAGGCTCGCCGTGTTGAGGGCGACGCCGATGGTGGTGGCGCGCGTCAGTGCGCCGCACGCGCCGGCCACTTCTTCATTCAAGCGAATGAAGTCCGCCAGCGGCGGAATGCGAATCGTATGCGGCGTACGCAGTCGCGTCATGCCGGCGCGGTGGCACAAAACTAAATGCGTGGCGCAACTGCCGCGCAACAATGAAAGCGTCGCGCTGCTGCCCGGATGCAACAGCGAACCTTGTCCTTCAATCAATACGATGTCGTGCTGTGCGGCGTCCATCACCATGCTTTCCACCGCGCCGCACGCATGGTCCAGTTTGAAAGAGTCCAACGGAATGCCGCGCCCGGTAATGGTGATGCCGATTTGTCCGGTGGCGAGAAACGTCGCGTCATGCCCTTGCGCGCCAAGCCAGCGGTGCAGTTCAAGTCCGGCGGTCATTTTGCCGATTGCCATATCAGTGCCGACCAACAACACCCGTTTATTCGGCAGCGCGGCGGCGCGCGCGGTTGCGATCGGCGGCGTGAAAGTCGGTTGACGCACATCCCAAATCCACCGCCCGGGTTTAAGGAACTCGGCAAATCGGTCGTGCAACGGATCGTGCAGTCCATTAACAATGCACATGCCAAGTTGCACGCTTTCGCGCAGCGGGGCTTGCCAGTGCGCCGGCAGCCTGCCGCCGGACGGCGCCGTGCCCAGCACCAATACTTGCGCGCCCAACTCAGCCGCGGCCCGCACATTGGCAACCACCGGATAATCAAACGGCAACGCGCATACTTGCCGCACCAGTTTGCCGGCGTGCGTGGAATCAATCACGCAACCAATCGGGTTTTGGCTATAACGCATGACCCCGAAACCCATTTTTCCGTAGTCGCAGTCCAGGTCGCCTTCCATGTAGACGGCAATTTTTTGATGCTGCTCTAACATGTTTTTGTAGCGGGGGAGGGGGTTTAATTCCGCAGCACAATGGTTGCGCCGTGACCGGGCGTTTCGCTCGGCGTCACAATGCCGTGCACCAGTTGAGCGCCGGCGCACGGGTCCGGGGTTAGCGTTAACTGCGAATCCAGATCCACATAATCCACTTCACCGCTGAGCGCGGCGGCCGCTGAAATAGACATGGAAGATTCATTCATGCAACCAAGCATGGTTTTTAATTTGAAGGCGCTGGCGGCGGCGAGAATCTGCAACGCGCCGCTAATACCGCCGCACTTCATCAGTTTCACATTGACCCCGTCCACGGTATGCGCCCAAGCGGGCAGGTCGTCGGCAAAGCGACAAGATTCATCCACAAAAATTGGCAGCGGTCGGTTTTTGAACAGCGTCGGCAAATCTTGTTCTTGCCCCAGCGGCAGGGGCTGTTCCACATATTCCACCCCGCGTGCCGCCAACCACTTCATCATTACCAGCGCGTTCGCCACATCCCAACCGCCATTGGCGTCCACGCGCAAACTGGGCCGATAGTCGCGCGTGCTCGCCAGCACTTGGGAAAACATGGCTTGGTCGGCTTCCAGACCTTGCGGCGAACCCAATTTCACTTTCAACGCTCGGATGCCGCCGCCGTCCAGCAACAGCGGTATGCGTTGGCGCACCATTTCGGGAGAACCAATGCCGAGCGTAATGGAAGTCGGCGCGTTCGGTTTTCCCATTCCCAATATCTGGTAGAGCGGCAGTCCGGCGCGGCGCGCGCACCAATCCCACAACGCGATATCCAACGCCGCCAACGCGCAAGGCGGCAACTTGCTTTGGCATTCGCGTCCGCGGGCATGAATTTGACGGATGGACAGCCGCTTTATATCGCCGCTGAAAAACTCCGTCAAAGCCGCTTGTCCGAGCGCGGCGCTCGGCGCACCTTGCCCAATGCCCGGCGCCATTTCCCCCCAGCCGGTTACGCCGTCGTGCGTGACCGAGACAAATAAATTCTCCGAACCGGCTCTGGTGCCGCGACTGATGGTCAGCGGGAAACGTTTGCGCAACGGCAAGGTGCGAAAGGCAAGTTGCATGAGCGGAATCAAAAAGAACAATCGTGGCGTTGCAATATCGTGTATGGAAACAAGCGCAAAGCAGTGACTGGCAAGGGATGCTTAGGCAGTGCCGCCGGGCGCCGGGCTGCCGAATGATTGCGCGGCTTGCGCCTGCACTTGCGCCTGCACTGCGGTGACCGCCACCAACTGCACAATGTCAGCCACGCAACACCCGCGCGATAGATCATTCACCGGTCGGCGAAGTCCTTGCAAGATGGGTCCGACCGCGCGCACCGCGCCGAGTCGCTCGGCGATTTTGTAGCCGATATTGGCGGATTGTAAATCCGGGAAAATGAAAATATTGGCGGGGGCTTCGGTTTGGATGGCGGGCGCTTTGCGCCGCAGGATTTCGGGAATGACCGCGGCGTCAAACTGCACCTCCGGAATTAACGCCAACTCCGGTCGCTGTTGCGCGATGATGTTACCGGCTTCGCGAACCTTGCTCACTTGCGGATGCTCGGCGCTGCCGGCGGTGGAAAAAGACAACAGCGCGAGCCGCGGCTGCAAGCCCAGCAAAGCGACCGCGCTATCGGTTGAGTCCATGGCGATGCGCGCCAACTGCGCGGCGTCCGGGTCAATCACCAGCGCGCAGTCGGCAAAGATGACGGCGCCGCGTAGTGCTTGATGCGATGGTTCTGGTTGCATGATGAAGAAACTGGATGCCAAGTTGCAGCCGGCTTGCATGCCGACAATTTGCAACGCCGCGCGCACCACATCGGCGGTGCTGTGGCGCGTGCCGGCGACGCAGCCATCCGCATCGCCGCATGCCACCATGCACATCGCCCAGTGCAGTGGATGTTGAATTTGTTGCCGAGCCTGCGCGCGCGTCATGCGCTTTCCCCGGCGCGTTTGCGCCCGTCGTAAAACCTCTGCGTATTTTTCGCTATTGGCGTTACGCTGCGTATCCATCACTTGAAAATTTTCTTGCGTCCGCTGAGTCCGCTGAGGTTGCTGAGTTTTTGCCAATGCGGCGACTTCCTCAGTGTTGCCGAGCAGTATGATTTCCGCCAAACCTTGCGCAACTACTTGCTCAGCGGCGCGCACCACCCGTTCATCGCCGCCTTCCGGCAGTACAATTTTTTTTGTTAGCCGAGTCGCCTGGGCGGCTATCTGTTCTAACGCGTTCATCCGCAGAGTATAACCTGTTCAAACTTCGCCCACGCTCGCGCTCACTGCCACCGTCATTGCCAGAGCAGTGCAAACATACTATTGATCTGGCGGCGCGACGCGCGGTCCGAGCATAACCGCCATCCATTGGGTGTCTTGATTGCTGTCTAAGGCGATTTTCATGGCGATGGTCAACGGCACCGACAGCAGCATGCCCACTACGCCCAACACCCATCCCCATAAAATCAAGGAAATGAAAACCACTAAGGTGGATAACCCCAAACCTTTGCCCATCATGCGTGGTTCCACGAGGCTGCCGATGACGGTGTTCACCGCCAAATATGCAACCGCGGTCAGCGTGCAGGCGCCGACGCCGAGTTGCACCAAAGCCAACAGCGCCACTGGAATCGCGGCGATTACCGAGCCAATGTTGGGGATGAAGTTCAGCAAAAACGCCATCACCCCCCAGAGCAACGGATAATCCACGCCGATGAGCCATAACAGCAGCGCGATTAATACGCCGGTGAGCAAACTGGTGGCGGTTTTGATTGCCATGTAGCGATTTACATTGCGCGCGGCGGCGCGGAAGCGAGCCAACGACTGGTCGGCGCGGTTGGTATTGCGGCGCGCGGCGCGCCACTTGTCCGGAATGGTGGGCGCTTCCAGCAGGATGAAAAGCACGGTAATCATAATTAAGAAGCCGTTGGCAAGCAGACTCTGCATGCCGTTAAAGACCGCCGCCGCCATCGCCATCACTTTGCCGGGATCAAAATACTCGGCAGCCAGCCGATTGGAAGCGTCCAACCCGCCGCGGTGCAACCAACCAAGCAGCCCGGAGGTCATGTCCCGCAGGCGTTCTTGATACAGCGGAAAGCGCGCGGAAAACTCTTGCGCCGAGGAACTGATCAACGAGCCGATTAAAAATGCGACCACGAAGAAAGTTAACAACACCGCCAACAACGCCAACGACCGCGGCATGCCTTTTTGTTGCAGCCAGGCGTACGGAGAGGCGACTAAAATGGCGATGAACAACGCGAGTAGCAGCGGAACTAACAACGGCGCGGCGATTTTCATGCCGCCGACCACGATGACAAGCGCGGCTAACGAAACGAGAATGCGATTGGCGGGAG
>JAHRAW010000165.1 GCA_020027415.1 Gammaproteobacteria bacterium | reverse complement strand
ATCCAATTGTCGCCACGCCTCATACATCACAATCGCGACGCTATTGGATAAATTCAAACTGCGGCTCGGCGCCTGCATGGGAATTCGCAATTGGTTGCGCGCCTCAATTTCCGCATGCACCGCCGCCGGCAAGCCGCTGGTTTCCGCGCCGAACAACAAGGCATCGCCCGGTTGATAGCGAAAATCACTATAACGAATCGGGTTGCGGGTGGAAAATGAAACCAGCCGCCCGCGATGATGGCGGCGAAATTCCTCCCAGTTCCGCCAGCGATTGACCTTCGCCAAGATGTGATAATCCAACCCGGCGCGGCGCAGTTGTTTGTGTTCCAGGCTAAAACCGAGCGGCTCAATCAAGTGCAGGTTGCAACCGCTGTTGGCGCATAGGCGGATGATATTGCCGGTATTCGGCGCAATCTGCGGCTGGTATAACACAATCTCAAACACCGGCGCGCCACCGGCGTCGGGTTGGCGGGCGCATCGGTCAAATCGGTTTGAGCGTCGCTAATACGATGATGCCGACTAACAACACCACCGGCGCTTCGTTCATCCAGCGATAATAAACATGCCCATGCCGATTTTGGTCGCGCTGGAAATCTTTTAATTTTAGATAACACCAAATATGATGCGCAAGCACCAACCCCACCAAGATTAGTTTCCAGAGTAGCCATCGCCCCCCATTAAAACCATAGCCAAGCCATAGCCAAAATCCAAATAGCAGCGTCAACAACGCACCGGGCGTCATAATGCCCCAGAATAATTTGCCTTCCATGACTTTAAAGCGCGCGATGCCAATCGCGTCCTTCGCTTGCGCGTGATACACATACAAGCGCGGCAGGTAAAACAGCCCGGCGAACCAGGTGACCATGAAAATGAGGTGAAAGGCTTTGACCCAGGGCATGGCGGATGATTTGGCTTGTGGTGGCAAAAAATACCGCCACCCCCGCGCGACCTAAAAATGCGCAACGGGAATGGCGGTAACTGCGAACCATGCGATACGCGCTCGGCGTCCGCGCGTAAAAAACGCGAACGCGAACCGCGCGCGGGTTAATCGCCGCCGTGTTGTTTTTCAGCGGCGTTTTCGGCTTGCCACGCGGTCAGCACTGGAATGAGGCACAGTATCGCCATGACTACAAACCACAGCACCGCACCGCTGGAACCCGCCCAGTTAAAAAATGCGGCGGCGCCTTCCCAAGTAGCAATCGGACTGGAATTTAACATCGTCAGATCTCCGTTGAGTTGAGGTTAACTTTTGATCTGCTCGGGGTAGGCGTCGTTTTCAATTTCGACATCCAACCCGACTTTCTGCACGCCGCCACTGACGCGCAGCACGCCGCAGACCTTGAAAATGTAGGACAACACATAGCCCGGAATAAAGCCGAGCGCCATCATCACTAACATACCCATGAACTGCCCGCCGAAACTAATCGCCGGCACTCCGTCGGCATGCGACGGGTAGCCGCCCATGAAAATGCCCACGGCGAGCAAGCCCCACATACCGCATACGCCATGCACTGAAACGGCGCCCACGGCATCGTCAATTTTCAACTTGTCCAACAAGTTGGCGGCGATCGGACCGATGATTCCGCCGACAAAGGCAATGCAGAACGCCAAACTCGGATCCCACATATCCAGCCCGGCGGCAACCGAGATGACCCCGCATAACGCGCCGGACATCATCCAGAATGGGTCGCGCGTTTTCACATACCCGCCGATGATGCCGCCGGCAACGCCGAGCAGAATGTTGAAACAAAATGCGGATAAGGTGGTGGCGCCGCCGTAGATGTTTTCCCACTGCCCGATTTGCCCGTCAAACACGCCATAGCCGCCGTAAATTAAGCACGCGGCGAAGAAGCCGAAGAAGCCGGTGACAATGAGCATTAAACCAGCCATAGTCATCGGCAGGCTATGCCCTTGCAGGCGGTTGGCGGAACCATCGGCGTTGTATTTGCCGATGCGCGGACCGAGATTAATTAGCACGCCTAAGGCAAAGAAGCCGGCGATGATATGCACCACGCCGGAAGCGCCGACATCGTGATAGCCCCATTTGGTGACCATCCAGCCGGCCGAATGCCAGCCCCAGGCAGCCGATAGGTTCCATACCACCGAACCCAACACCACCGCCAACACGATGAACGCCGCCATGCGGATGCGTTCAATCACCGAGCCGGACATGATGGAAGCGGTGGTACACGCAAACAGGGTGAACGCGCCCCAGAATACGCCGGTGGCGTTATCTTGCAGGTTCGGACCCATGCTGTCGCCCCACGGCACGCCGGCGGCGCCGGCGGCAAAATCCGGTACAAAGCCGTTATACATTGCCAGATAAATCCACCAGCCAAACATGTAAAAGGTGGGAATCACAAACGCAAACGCGAGGATGTTTTTGGTGCCGGAAGCAAGCGTATGCTTAACTCGCGACGCGCCCATTTCATACATCATGAAGCCCACATGAATCAGAATCATGATTGCCACGGTCCAGAAATAATAAATCTCCAGATTGATGGTTTGATTCATTTTTAACGCCAGTTCAAGTTCTTCAAGAGTCATTGGTTT
>JAHRAW010000161.1 GCA_020027415.1 Gammaproteobacteria bacterium | reverse complement strand
TGACGGGGTGAGGTGGTGGGTGGGAATGATGGGGTGAGGGCTGGGTGGGAAGGACGAATTCAAATTGCGGGAATGACCGGTGAATTAGAATATATCCCACAAAATTAACTCCCGCAAATGTTCATCCAACTAATCAAACGCCTGGCGCCTTCCAAAGCCATGCGCGCGGCTTCGCCGTTATTCGCGTTGGTAATTACTTTGCTCACCGGCGTAATTTTATTTTCGTTATTAAATGTATCGCCGGCGCGCGCTTTGTATGCATTCTTTATCGCGCCGTTAAGTTCGCTTTATGGCTGGGCGGAATTGGGCGTCAAAGCCACGCCGCTGGTGCTGATTGCGGTGGCGTTGTCCATCGGCTTTCGCGCCGGGGTGTGGAATATCGGCGCCGAGGGGCAACTGACATTCGGCGCGATTTGCGGCGGCGGCATCGCTTTGTGGTTGCATCAAGTGGAGGCATACTGGGTGCTGCCGCTGATGTTGCTCGGCGGCATGCTCGGCGGCATGGCGTGGGCGGCGATTCCGGCGTTTCTCAAAACGCGCTTTAACACCAATGAAATTTTAACCAGCCTGATGCTGACCTATGTGGCTACTTTGTTGCTCAGCCTGTTGGTGCATGGCGCGTGGCGCGACCCGGATGGCTTCAACTTTCCCGAATCGCGCATTTTCAGCGAAGCCGCGACCGTGCCGATTCTGTTGCAAAACACCCGTCTGCATGCCGGTGCACTGTTCGCGTTGGCGTGGGTGGCGTTGGCGTGGGTGTTGCTGACGCACACCTTGATTGGCTTTCAGGTGCAGGTTATCGGACAAGCCCCTGCCGCCGGTCGCCACGCCGGCTTCAGCCTGAATCGCATGGTGTGGTTCTGCTTGTTGCTCGCCGGCGCCGCGGCCGGGCTTGCCGGCATCGTAGAAGTGGCGGGTCCGATTGGGCAGTTATTGCCGACCATCTCGCCGGGCTACGGGTTCACCGCCATTATCGTGGCGTTCCTGGGGCGCTTGCATCCGTTTGGCGTGTTGTGCGCCGGCTTGTTGCTTGCCTTGTCCTATTTAGGCGGAGAAACCGCGCAGATTACGCTCAATCTGCCGTTGGCGGTGACTGGAGTGTTTCAAGGCTTGTTGCTGTTTTTCCTGCTTGCCTGCGATGTGTTGATTCACTACCGCCTGCGCTTCCAGTTCAGGCGCGCGGTTGCCTGAACTTTAATTCAAACTTCAAACTGCAAACTGCAAACTTCAAACGCCGTCACGCGCTGCCGATGGAAATTCTCCTACCCACCCTGTTGACCATCATCACCGCGGCGACCCCGCTGTTATACGCCGCGTTGGGCGAGTTGGTCACCGAAAAATCGGGGGTATTGAATCTCGGCGTGGAAGGCATGATTCTGATGGGCGCGGTGTGCGGGTTTGCGATGGTGCATGCCACCGATAGCGCCGCGTTAGGCATATTCGCCGGGTTGTTGGGTGGCGCCGCCTTGTCACTGGTCTTCGCGCTATTGGTGCTGGGCTTGCAAGCCAGTCAAGTCGCCAGCGGTTTGGCGCTGACCATTTTTGGGCTCGGTTTAAGCGCCTTGGTTGGGCAGGATTTGGTGGGGCTTGCCTATGCCGGCTTGCCGAAGTTGGCGATTCCGCTACTGTGCGATATCCCCTTTGTCGGGCAGTTGTTGTTCAAGCATGACATTCTGGTGTATGGCTCGTTCGCGTTAACGGCCGCGGTGGCGTGGTTTTTAGTGGGCACCCGCGCTGGTTTGATTGTGCGCGCAGTCGGCGATTCGCACGCCGCGGCCCACGCCATGGGTTACTCGGTGTTGCGCATTCGTTGCGCGGCGACCGTGTTTGGCGGCGGCATGGCGGGGCTTGCCGGCGCCTATCTCTCGTTGGCGTATTCGCCGTTGTGGGTGGAAAACATGAGCGCCGGGCGCGGCTGGATTGCATTGGCGTTGGTGGTGTTTGCCACCTGGCGAACTGGGCGCGTGCTACTCGGCGCATACCTGTTTGGCGGCATCACCATCCTGCAACTGCATGCCCAAGCGGCCGGCGTAGGCGTGCCATCGCAGGCGATGTCCATGTTGCCGTATTTAGCCACCATTGTGGTGCTGGTGCTGATTTCCCGCGACCATAACAAGATTAAATTGAATGCTCCGGCGTGTATTGGTAAGCCGTTTCATCCGACGGCTTGAAGCGGCACGGGTTTGGGGTTTGGGTTGTGAAATTCACCTCTGGGCTGAAGTTTAACCGTGACATGCAACCAAGGCCGTCACCAAATGAATCCCACGCTAGAG
>JAHRAW010000146.1 GCA_020027415.1 Gammaproteobacteria bacterium | reverse complement strand
GCGACCCGAAACCAAATAAATTTCTTGGCATGACAAATGGTCATGGTATATCTGCCAAAGGAAGGGTAACAAGAAAGCCGGCTTGCTAGATGACGACTCGCTTGTTGGTAGAGCAGGCTGCCGATGGTTAATCTGCCGGTATGATCATCGCGCCCGCTGCGGTCTTTTATGGTTCTGATCATAATGCTTGCAATGCGAACACCGGTCGGTTGAGTTGCGCGGAGGTTGCGTTGCGCCGGCGGCGGCAAGGCGAGAATCATCGGCGACCGCTGGGGTGGAGGATACCTTAATCCAACTTCAATTTTCAACGCTCAATTTTCAATTAGAATTAAGAAAATTAAATAAAAATAAAAATGGGAAACTGAAAAATGTTTACTAGCCGCCCGACAAGATCAGCATCGTTGCAAACGCGGCGAGTATCATCGGCTTGCCAACTTGCCGCGGCGCGGAAATAGCGATGCGCTATTAAGTGGAAGTGGAGTGCAAGCAGAGTACGACGGCGCCGAGAAGTTTCGCGGGCGGGTTGGTTTCGCAAGCAAGCAGTCAGTCTATTTCAATCAGCACGCAACCAGCCTGGCAACCGTGCTCCACCGCTTGATGCGCGTCCGCAGTTTGCGCCAAAGCATACGGCGGCGCGTAGCGGTGATGCAGTTGGTCGTGCTGCAAGAGTTTGCTAATCTCGGCGATGGCGCGCTGTTTGGCGGACTCCGGCATGTTATACACCAACACTAAGCGCACCAAAATATTGTTAAACATCAGCGGATAAAACGGCAGCGGCGGCTGCGGGGCTTGCGCCGAAGCATAACTGGCGATGACGCCGTTGTTTTTTAGGCAACGCGCGTTGGCGGCGATATTGACGCCAAACTCAACTTCAATGATGCGGTCTACGCCTTCGCCGGCGGTCTCCTCGCCGACCCATTCCGCCACCTCCACCTCGTGAGTGCGATAGTTCAGCACTGCATCGCAGCCGGCTTGGCGGGCGATTTGGCAGCGTTGGCGGCTGCCGCCGGTAGCCAACACGCGCGCGCCGCCGAGTTTGGCTAATTGGGCGGCGTAAAATCCGACTCGCCCGGCCGCGCCGCTCACCAAGATGGTTTGCCCGGCCACCGCGCCATCGGCAAAAACACATCGATGGGCGGTCATCAGCGGAATGCCGAGGCACGCGCCGATGCGAAAATCGGTGTGCGCCGGCAACGGTACGGCGCGCGCCGACGGCACCGCGATATACTCGGCGGCGGTGCCGAGATGACGCTGATACTGCGCTTGATAAAGCCACACGCGCTCGCCAATGCGCGCCGCGGAAACGCCGTCGCCGACCGCTTCAATCACCCCGGCGCCGTCGCTATGGGGAATTACAAAGCCGTTTTGCAGCCCCGCCGGTTGCAGCCCGGCGCGCTTTTTGACATCGGACGGATGCACCGCCGAGACCGCCAGCCGAACCAATACTTCGCCGCGCGCGGCGTGCGGTTGCGCGCGCTCACCGTGTTGCAACACCTCAGCCGCGGCGCCAGTCTGTGCAAACCAAACTGCTTGCATTTTTTTATTCAGCGTTGCCGATGGTGGGTGGCGGGCGCTTGATTCATGCCGCTTGATTCATGCGTGAGCCACGCGTTGATGCGTTGCAAATCGTCTTCATCCAGGTCGCCGACCACTTGCTCAAGGCGGAGCAGCGACATGATGAAGTCATACTTGACGCGCAAGTACGCGGTGCGCGAACGCGACAGGTCGCGCTGCGCATCCAGCACATCCAGGTTGGTGGTCAGCCCGGCGCGAAAGCCTTCCTCTTTGCCTTGCAACGCGCTGGCGCCGGCGCGCACCGCTTCGGATAAAGCGCGCACTTGGTCAAGTCCGCCGGTGGCGGCAAGATACGCCGCCGTGGCGTCGGCTTCAACCTGTCGGCGCAACGCTTCTTTGTTTTGTTCGGTGGCGTTGAATTGCAGCGCGGCTTGTTTGACTTTGGTCTGAAACGCGCCGCCGCCATACAACTGCCAGGTCAGCGTGGCGTTGAGGGCGGTGGAATTCGCGCCGGTGGGGACGAAGTCATTGCCATTGGAATCGCGGCGCTGTTGGTTGAGATTCAAGCCGATACGCGGCAAGCGCGCGGCGCGTTGTTGGGTAATGGCTTGGTCGGCGATTTTCAGGTCAAAGTCGGCGCCGCGCAACGCCGTATTATTTTCCAGCGCGGCGGCGATCCAGTGCTGCACAACTTGCGGCGCGGGCGGTTGCAACGGCGCATCATCGGCAAGCGTCGCCAAAGTTTCGGGCGGGTTGCCAAGCAGTTGTTTAAGCGCTTGCGCCGCGTTGTGGATGCGGTGGTCGGCTTGAATCGCATCGGCAACGGCTTGCTGAAAACGCGCTTGGGCGTCAAATAGGTCGGTCAGCGTGCCTAACCCAACCGCCAGACGCTGCTCGGTAAAATCCATTTGCCGTTGCAGCGCGGCGCGTTGTCGCTCTGCGACTTCTTTGCCATCCAACGCCGCCAACCACTGGAAATAATTTTCGGCGACGCGGAGTATGAGGCGGTCTTGGGCTTCGTCAAAGCGGATTTCGGCGCGCGCAACTTCCCACTCGGCGCGCGTAACTTGGCTTCGCAAGGCGCGGTCGTACAGCGGCAGGCGCGCATTCAAATTGAGTTGGTTGTTGCGGCTGGTGAAGTACTCCCCGCCGCGGTCATCGCGCAACCGCCCGCCCGTTCCCTGCACGGTGAGCGTCGGGCGCCGCGCGGCTTTGGCGAGCGGCAACGCCAGTTGAGCGCGCTGGTATGCATAGTCGGTGGCGCGATATTGCGCATCATGGGTTAGCGCGATTTGATAGATATCCCACAAGTCATCGCCATGCGCAACGCCGACCCCAACCAAGCCACTTGCCAAGCCAAGCCACGCGAGGCCGCCGATGAGCATGCGGCGCAGGAACCAACGCGTGGGGTTGCGGTTCACTAAAATTGAAACTCGATTTTTTCTTCCACATTGCGCAGCCGCGGTGCGGTCGTATCAAACAGCGATTCGCGCACCACGTCGGCGGTCGCGGTCGCGGCTGTTTTGGTAAGCCGCACAACTTGCATAATCGGTAGGTGTCCGACGATGCCGACCAAGCGACCGCCGCCGGCGAGCGCGGTGACCCATGAACTGGCATCGGTGAGGTGCGGCAACGAGCCGCTTAGCAGAATCGCATCAAACTGCCCGGGCGCGCCCCAACCGGCATGCGCGTCGCCATTTTCGATAGTGACATTGGCGCCGGCGGCGGCTAAATTGCGGCGCGCTTGGGCGAACAGCCGAGGATTGATTTCCACGCTGGTTACATGCGCGCTGAGCAACGCCAACAAGGCGGTCACATACCCGCTGCCGCCGCCGACCTCCAACACTTTGTCCGTGGCGCTGAGTTGCAGGGCTTCTACCATGCGCGCGCTAACTTTCGGCTCTAACATGACTTCGCCATCCCCAAGCGGAATTCGCACATCGGCGAACGCCAGGTGGCGATATTCAGCGGGCACAAAATCCGCGCGCCGAATTTGCTTCAACGCATCCAAGGTCTGCATCGCCAGCACATTCCATGGGCGAATCTGCTGTTCAATCATGTTGACGTGCGCGGTTGGGTGGTTCATCGATCGGTTCAAGGTTGTGGGTGGCGACTCATTTTAACATGTTCGCAAATTCCGCTGCGGCGATTGCTAATTCGCGAGCGCCGTCAAGCAAGCCATGCAACAATCACAAGCAACCATAAGCCGCCACGCTACGCCGCAAAATTAGTATATTATACTGCTTCCATCCGCCTTCATCCGGCACCGCCCAATCGGTCCAGCCAATTGTAAATTGTAGCGACTCAAACCAACCTTTGCGATTAAGCAATAAGACGCGACCTCACCCAGTTCCGCCCCCAGTTTCGGTTCCGCGTCCAACCTTCCGCTCCAACTATGCGCCCACGCCCATGCCGACCAACTATCTGACCGCCACGCTGAATGCGAGGGTGTATGACATCGCCCGCGAGACTCCGTTGCAGCGGGCGCGCTTGCTATCCACTCGGTTGCGCAACCACATCTGGCTGAAGCGCGAAGATCTGCAGCCGATATTCTGCTACAAAATCCGCGGCGCCTATAACAAAATGAATTCCCTGTCCGCGCGCCAGTTGCAGCGCGGGGTGGTGGCGGCATCCGCCGGCAACCACGCCCAAGGCGTCGCCATGAGCGCGCATCATCTGCGCTGCCAAGCCACCATCGTCATGCCCGTCACCACCTCAAGCATCAAACTGGAAGCGGTTAAACGCTGGGGCGCGCAGGTGAATATGGTCGGCGATACTTATGACGATGCGTATGAATACGCGCGCGCGTTGTGCCGCAAGCGCAACATGACCTTCATTCATCCGTTTGACGACCCGGCGGTGATCGCCGGGCAAGGCACCGTGGGCTTGGAGATTCTCAAACAGCACGGGCAACCGCTGGCGGCGATCTTCCTGCCGGTCGGCGGCGGCGGGTTAATCGCCGGAGTGGCGGCGTATGTCAAGCAAACGCGTCCGGATATTGCGATTATCGGGGTGGAGCCGTTTGAGTCGGATGCCATGCACCGTTCGCTACGCGGCGGGCGGCGCATCAAGTTAAAGCAGGTGGGCATCTTCGCGGATGGCGTGGCGGTCAAACAAGTCGGCAAGGAGAATTTCAAACTGTGCCGCCAATTCGTCGATCATATGGTGCGGGTGTCCACCGACCAAATCTGCGCCGCAGTGAAAGATATTTATGAAGATACGCGCACCATCGTGGAGCCTTCCGGCGCGCTCGCGGTGGCCGGCGTTAAGAGTTGGCTGCAGGATGAACAGAACCATCGCCACGCGCGCAAACGGAAGACTGCGCGCAACCATCGCATGCAAGATAAAAATTTTGTCGCGGTCGCCTCCGGCGCCAACATTAACTTTGACCGCCTGCGTCATATTTCCGAACGCGCTGAAATTGGCGAGCGCCGCGAAGCCATTTTGGCGGTGACCATCCCTGAGCAAGTCGGCAGTTTCCGCAAATTCTGCCATACCATCGGCAATCGCAATGTGTCCGAATTTAACTATCGCTATGCGGGCGGCGCCGAAGCGCAGATTTTTGTCGGCATTCAGATTAGCCAGCCCGAAGAAGTCGCCGCGCTGACCCAGCGCCTGCAAAACAAGGGCTTCGCGTCGGTGGATTTGACCGACAATGAAATCGCCAAAATTCACGCGCGGCACATCGTCGGCGGGCGCGCCCCGCAACTGACCAACGAACGGGTGTTCAGTTTTGAGTTTCCCGAACGGCGCGGCGCCTTGCGCAATTTCCTTGATAAAATTGGCGTTGAGTGGAACATTACGCTGTTCCACTATCGCAATCACGGCTCCGATTTCGGCCGAGTGCTGTGCGGCATCCGCGTGCCGCCGGCCGAGCGCGTGCAATTCAAGCGTTCGCTGAAAGAGTTGGGCTATCGTTACCACGAGCAAACGGACAATCCGGTGTATCAATTATTTCTACGCTAAAT
>JAHRAW010000144.1 GCA_020027415.1 Gammaproteobacteria bacterium | reverse complement strand
GACAGCGCACTTGCGATCAATACATCAAAGTTTATTCGTTATCGGATGGCGGCACGCCGGCAAGCACCCGCAACAAAAATGTTGGAGCAATGCGATGTGTATACTCAGTCCACTTGTTTTTCCGGCCTGAAAGCCTATCGTTGTTTTGCCGAACTTCCCAATCAACGCGGATATGGCGTGGTGATTCATCAAAAAACAAAGAGATTAAAAAACTGCTGTTTTCGCATGCTTGGGAACAACGCGCGTTTCATTCCACCAACTCCGCAATGAAACTGCGAAAATCCATCATTGAGATCGTGGTGATACAAGGTCGGTATTACACTCCATAACTAAATTAAATTGTCCATTTCCATCACTGCAAACGAACGGATAAAAAAATGTTTGGTAGCAAAAAACCACCGCAGCAGACTGGCGGGCTTGGCGCGGCGTTGGCGGCAGCCAACAAAGTACGCGCCGAAAACAACCGGATAATTGCGCGCTTGGCGCAGGATTACCTGAAAGAGAAAAAATCGGCGCGGCGCTGGCGGCTGGGCAAATTTGTGGCGGTGCTGTGCTTAATCGCGGCGGTTTTATGGCACTACCCGCCGACCGACCCATGGTCGCGGTTGCCGCATACCGCGTTGGTTGATATCAACGGTGTCATCGCGTCTGAGGCCGAAAATGCCGACCAAATCAATCGCAGTTTGCGGCGGGCTTTTGCGGCACAACACGCCCGCGGCGTAGTCTTGCGCATCAACAGCCCCGGCGGCTCGCCGGTGCAAGCGGCTGAAATCAACCGACAAATTGGTCTGCTGAAAAAGCAATACCCGCAAAAACCGTTGTATGCGGTGATCGCGGATATTTGCACTTCGGGCGGCTACTATGTGGCGGTTGCCGCCGATCAAATTTACGCCAATCGCGCCAGCCTGGTCGGCTCCATTGGCGTGCGCCTGGACGGCTTCGGATTCGTTGAGTCGTTGCACAAACTCGGCATTGAGCGGCGCCTGCTGACCGCCGGCGACAACAAAGCCATCCTGGATCCGTTTTTACCGCAAGACGCGACGCAGACCCGGCATGTTGAAACCGTGCTGCGCCAGATTCACCAACAATTCATCGCCGCGGTTAAACTCGGGCGCGGCGCGCGCCTTGCCGAAAACGAAGACCTGTTCAGCGGTTTGTTCTGGAGCGGCGAGCAAGCCCGGGAACTCGGCTTGATAGACCAATTCGGCGGTCTGGAAAAGGTGGCGCGCGAGGTCATCGGCGCCAAGCGAATCGTTGACTACACCGAAGCGCCGCGGTTGCTCAATCGCTTTGCCAAGCAATTGGGCGGCGTAATTTCCCAAACCTTAGTGGTAAGCCAATTGGCCTTGGCGCGCCGCAATTTTGATTTTACTTTGCAGTAAGAGTAAGCGAGCGAGCCGCCGCGTCCGAAACTTGGCAATGCCCACCCACCCCCACGCGCCGATGCCCAACGACTCACCCGCCGCCGACAACAATCCGTCTGCCGACGACCGCCGGGCGCACGAGAGCCTGGACCCGGAGGATTGGCAGCGCATGCGCGCGCTCGCCCATCGCATGGTGGATGATGCGCTCACCTATTTACAAACCGTGGCACAACGCCCGGTGTGGCAACCAGTGCCGCCCGCCGTGCAAACTCAGTTGCAAGGCAAATTGCCGCACGAGCCAAGCGCGCCGGAAAAGGTTTATGACGAGTTCGTGGAAAATATCCTGCCGTATCCGTTAGGCAATATTCACCCGCGTTTCTGGGCTTGGTATATGGGCAACGGCACGGTGTTCGGGGCGCTCGCCGATTTACTGGCGGCGACCATGAACCCCAACCATGGCGGCGGGCAGCACGCCGCCAATCTGGTTGAGTTGCAAGTGATCGGCTGGATGAAAGAAATCACCGGCTTTCCCGATACCGCCAGCGGCTTGTTGGTGAGCGGCGGCTCGATGGCAAATCTGGTCGGTATCGCGGTCGCCAGAAACAGTTGCGCGGGCTTTGATGTGCGCCGATACGGCGTTGCCGACAGCGCGCAAAAACTGCTCGTGTATGCCTCCAGCGAAACCCATAGTTGCAATCAGAAAGCGGTGGAGTTGTTGGGATTGGGCAATGAAAACCTGCGCAAGATTGACCTAAACGATGATTACAGCATGCATCTGCAACACCTTGCCGACACCATCGCCGCCGACCAACAAGCCGGACACCGCCCCATCTGCGTGGTCGCCACCGCCGGCACGGTGAACACCGGCGCCATTGATGATCTCAATGCGATTGCCGACTTATGCCAACAGCACAAAATCTGGTTTCATGTGGACGGCGCCATCGGCGCGGTGGCTCTCCTGGCTGACAATGTGCGCGCTAAATTGTGCGGGCTGGAGCGCGCCGATTCCGTCGCCATGGATCTCCACAAATGGCTGCATATCCCTTTTGAAGCGGCTTGCGTGTTGGTGCGAGACCGAGAATTGCACCGCCAAACTTTCTCCTTGATGCCGGAATACCTGCAAAAAAACACCCGCGGCATCGCTTCCGGCGGGCACTGGTTCAGCGAATACGGCGTGCAGTTGTCGCGCTCGTTTCGCGCCCTCAAAATCTGGATGACCATCAAGGAGCACGGTAGCAAAAAATTAGGCCGCATGATCGCCCGCAATGTCGCGCAAGCGCAATATCTGGGGCGCTTGATTGCGCAGCATCCCAAACTTGAACTGCGCGCGCCGATTGGGCTGAACATCGTCTGCTTCCGCTTCAACCCGGGCAATGTATCGGCGGCCGCGCTGGGCAAACTGAATCGCGCCATCTTGGAGAACTTGCAAGAACAGGGCCTCGCCGCCCCCTCCGACACCACGCTGCGCGGCGAATACTGCCTGCGGGTTGCGATATGCAATCATCGCTCTCGCGATGAAGATTTTGATTTGTTAGTGCGCGAAACCATTCGCATCGGCGATTCGTTAGCCGCATGAATCGCGCTTGCGAAGCGTTTCCCGGTGGCGGGCGGCGTTGCCGTAATTCTCGGCGGCGTTCCCTCACCACGTTGAGCTCATTCGTATGACGAAGAGAACCGCGACCCCCGGCGTAGCCACGGCGCGGGCGTGGGGCGCGTTCGCGGTTGGCACATTATTTTTTGCCTTCTCTTTCGTGCACCGGGTTGCGCCGAGCGTGATGACCGCCGAATTGATGCGCGACTTTTCGGTGGGCGCAACCGCCTTGGGGGCGCTGTCGGCTTGGTATTTCTACACCTACGCCGCGCTACAATTGCCAATCGGCATGCTGAACGACCGCTTTGGACCGCGAAACCTGATGAGTCTGGCGGTCGCGCTGTGCGCGTTGAGCTCGGTTGGTTTTGCAGTCAGTGAATCTTTATTCGCCGCCTCGTTTTTTCGCGCGGGTATCGGCGCCTCCGTGGCGTTCGCTTTTGTCGGTACCTTGACCATCGCCGCAGACTGGTTTGCCGCGGCGCGGTTTGCGATGTTGGCGGGTGCGGTGCAAACCGTGGGCATGTTCGGCGCCATGCTCGGGCAAGCCCCGCTGCGCTACGCGGTGGAACAATTCGGCTGGCGCACCAGCATGAGCGCGATGGGAATCATTGCGCTTGGGTTGGCCGGGTTGCTGTTTGTGGTCGTCCCCGGGCGGCGGCGCAACCAGGCGGAGGCGGCGGAAAATACGCACCACCTCTTTTCCGGGATGCGCGCCGTGCTGGTCAATCCGCAGAGTTGGGCGTGCGCCGGCATCGGTTTTGGCATGACTGCGACCATGCTGGCTTTTGCCGGGCTGTGGGCGGTGCCATGGCTGAGCGGCGTGTTTGCCTATCCCGTCGCGCGCGCGGCGGGCGTGGTGTCGCTGCTGTTTCTTGGCTGGGCGATCGGCGCGCCGCTGATGGGCTGGCTGTCGGATTACAGCGGTCGCCGCAAACCGATTCTGGTGGCGGGCAGCGCGTGCAATATAGTGATTTTCGCGCTGCTGATATTTGGCGGTTTGCGCGCGCCGACGGCGATGTCAATTTTGTTTTTTGTGCTTGGCTTCAGCGGCTCCATGATGACTGTGGCGTTCGGCTCCATGCGCGAAGTCAATTCGCTGCGACACCGCGCCACCGCGATAGGATTGATGAATATGTGCGTGGTCGGCTCCGGGGCGGTGATGCAACCGCTGATTGGCGGGCTGCTGGACTTCGGGTGGGACGGTCAAATGATTGCCGGCGCGCGCGTCTATTCGGCGGAGGTGTATGCGACTGCGCTTAGCGCATTACTCGCCACCAGTTTGTTGGCATTGGTGTGCGCGCTGTTGCTGCGCGAAACGAAATGTCGGCAGGAGCCACGCCTTGCCTAACTGCGAAAAATATATACTAATTCTTTTAGCAAGCGATTTGCATCCTTGCAATTGAAATCAGCCGGCCGACAACACCCGAATCACATTGGTGCTGCCGGCTTGGTGCGAACTGCCCGCGGTTAGAATCATCAAATCGTTCACGCGAACATAGCCAAGTTGCGCCGCGCGCGACATGGCAAACTGGATTTTGTCTTCATCGGAACCGCCGCCATGGTAGTGGATGGCGACCACGCCCCAGTTCATCGCCAGCCGCCGCACCACCTGCTTGGAAGAAGTGATCGCCAAAATCGGGCATTGCGGGCGGTATTTGGAAATCAGCCGCGAAGTGAGTCCGGTTTCAGTCAACGCCAAAATTGCCGCGGCTTTGAGATGATTTGCCATGGTGATGGCGGCTTGGGCGACCGCCTCGGTAATTTCATTGGACGGGCTTGGGTGGATTTGCTGCAGATAGCCGTATTGTTTCAGCCCGGCTTCGGCTTCCAGCGCTAACATGACCATAGTGCGCACCGCTTCCACCGGGCGGCTACCGGCGGCGGTTTCACCGGAGAGCATGACCGCCGAAGTGCCGTCAAAAATGGCGTTGGCGACATCGCTGACTTCGGCGCGGGTCGGGCGCGGGTTGCGCTCCATTGAATCCAACATTTGGGTGGCGGTGATGACCGGTTTTCCGCTGGAGACGGTGGCGCGGATGATGCGCTTTTGGATGGTCGGTCCTTCGCCCATTTTCAGTTCAACCCCTAAATCTCCGCGCGCCACCATAACGCCGTTGGCGATCGCGATAATGCTGTTGAGATTATCCACCCCGTCGCGGTTTTCAATTTTGGCGATGATGGGAATGTCGGCGCCGAGTTGTTGCAGTTGCGCGCGCATCGCGCTGATTTCGTCGGCGTTGCGGGTAAACGAGGCGGCAATGTATTCCACCTCGTGCGCAACCGCGAACTCCAATTCGCGCGCATCGCTGACCGCCAAGCAATCATAGGCGGCGGCGTTGTCCGGCAAATTGACTCCTTTGTTATCGTACAGCAAGCCGCCGCATTCCACGCGGCATTGTATCCGCCCGGCGGCGGCCGACAACACGATGAGTTCAAGTTGCCCGTCGTCAATCAACACGCGGTCGCCGACTTTGACATGCGCGGAAAGGTTGGGATGCGTGGTGCCTACGCCGCTTTGATCGCCGCACCGAACTTCGTCAAACAAGCAATAGCGTTGGTTGCGCTCCAACAAAATTTTGCCGCCCGCCAACTTGCCAATGCGAATCTCGCGCCCGCGGGTATCCACCATGACGGCGAGCGTAGCGCGCAACGTTTTTGCCGCCCGCCGAAGGCGTTGCAAGGTGCTGGCATGCGACTCCAGGCTGCCGTGCGACATATTCAATCGCGCGACATTCATGCCCGCGGAAATCATGGCTTGCAGCGTCGGCGCGCAATCGCAGGCGGGACCGATGGTGGCAATCACCTTGGTCTTTCTAAATTTTTCTTCGTGATCTGGCATGGGCGTCGGGGCGGGATGCGTGGATTATAGTATGATACGCGGGCAAGCGACGCAACTATGCGCCGTCACTTTGCCGCACCTTGTTCCAGCATGCGATTCCATTCCTCTTTCGGTTCCGCGTATGACGCCTAAAATCAGTCACGCGCGGCGTTGGTTTTATATTTTGTTTCTGCCGCTGTGTTTTTTGGTGTTCGCTTATCCGCTGCATCGTCTCACCGATTGGTATCGCCACACAAGCGCGCTCAGCGCAAGCCACACCGCGCTAATCTGGGCGCTTGCCGCGTTCGCGCTGTGGTATTCGTTCCGCAGCCCGAAAAGATTGTTGCGCGCGCTCGCCGTACACTGGTTGGGGATTAGTTTTATTCTGCTGGTGTTGACCTTGCTGTATGAGGTTGCGCGGTTGCTCGCGCCGTTGCCGGATCACACCGCGGTGGGTTGGATTGTAAGCGTCGCCGCCGGGTTGGTGTTAGCGGCGATGGGCGCAGCGCATTTTATCCGCGTCAAACACCTTCAATTCGCTTCCGACAAAATCACCCGCCGATGTCGCATCGTGCAAATCAGCGATGTCCACATCGGCTCGCGGCAAGGCGGATATCTGGCGCGGGTCGTGCGCCGCATCAATTCACTGCGCCCGGATGTGGTGGTCATCACTGGTGACTTGCTCGACTCGGCGGCGGTCGGTTATGACGACCTCAAATCCCTGCTACAACTCAACGCCAAAACATTATTCAGTATCGGCAACCACGAACGCTACGCCGACCTGGACAAAGCGCTCGGCTTGTTGGCGCGATTGGGCGTCCAAACCTTGCGACAACAACAAGTTCGGGTGGGCGAAATTCAATTCATCGGCATTGATGACGCGGATGAACCGACCCAAGTGGCGACCCAATTGCCGCGCATTCAACGCCGGCCGCGCATTCAACGCCGCCGCGACGGCTACACCATACTGCTGTATCATCGCCCGCTGGGCTGGCAAGCGGCGCGCAAACACGGCATAGATTTAATGCTTTGCGGACACACCCACAACGGGCAAATCTTCCCGTTTAACCTGCTGGTGAAACGGCGCTTCCACCACATTCATGGGCTATACCGCAGCGGCGATGCGCGGTTGTATGTTTCCCCCGGCACCGGCACTTGGGGTCCGCTGATGCGATTGGGTTCGCTGAATGAAATCACTTGCCTGGATATCCGCCCGCACCGCGCAAGCCGGGCGCGCCCTCAGGCTGGTTCACAAGCGGTTGCGTCTGCACGCGGCAACGGAATCTCCGCGGAGTGATTGGGCACTCGGTAGCCGCGTTGCACCGCCGGGCGCGCCGCAATCGCCAGATACCATCGTTTTACGCTGGGATATTCATTCAGGTTGGTCGCGTGCCACGCAAAGCGGGCAACCCAGGGCCACGCGGCAATATCGGCGAGCGAATACTCGCCCGCCAGATAGGCATGTTTCTCCAACCGTTGCTCCATAACATCGTATAAACGTTGTGCTTCAAGCCGATAACGTTTTTCGGCGTAGTCGCTGACGCCTTTGTTAAACTTCATAAAATGGTGGGCTTGCCCAAGCATCGGTCCAAGCCCGCCCATTTGAAACATCAACCACTCTAATACGCGCCAGCGCAACGCGGCTTCGGTCGGCATAAAGCGCCCGCTTTTCTCGGCAAGGTATAACAGGATGGCGCCGGATTCCATCATGGTGACGGCGTTGTCGTGGTCAACAATCGCCGGGATTTTATTGTTGGGGCTGATGCTCAGAAAATGCTCGGTGAACTGTTCATCGTTGCCGATGTTAATCGGGAAGAC
>JAHRAW010000058.1 GCA_020027415.1 Gammaproteobacteria bacterium | reverse complement strand
TCTGGGGCTATGCAAAACCGCGCCCGGCTAAAAACAAGTTTGTGCAAAACCACGACACCATTTTCTTTTATAGTAAAAGCGCGGCGACTCAATTTAACCCGCAACGCATGCCAAATTTGAAAGGCGAGTTTGTACTGCGCAAGCCGTTTAAGCGCCCGGATGGCACGCTATGGGAACCCAAAGAAGCGGGTGTAATGGCCGGCTCTTGGTGGCATGACATTCCCTCATTTGCCACGCGCATGAAGGCAAAGGAACGCACCAAGTGGCCCACCCAAAAGCCATTGAAGTTGTTGGAACGAATTATTGCCGCCTCATCCAAACCGGGTGATTTAGTGTTGGACCCGTTTTGCGGATGCGCCACTACTTGCGTGGCGGCGGAATGCTTGGAGCGCGGTTGGGTTGGCATAGATGTGGCCAAAGAGGCGTGGGCTCAGATTGAAAGACGTTTGCAAAAAGATGTGCCGGCGGATTTGGTGCGTGGCGAGGCGAATTCGTCAACCACGGCACCGCAACGAGGCAAGGAGGATATTCGGGCGAAAAAATATGTGTATGTAATCAGCAATCCGGCTTATCCGGGTATGTATAAAGTGGGCGTGGCGACGGATGTGGCGGTGCGCTTGAACAGTTATCAAACCGGCGACCCGAAACGAGCCTATAAGCGCGAATTTGCCACACAAACGCCCGAATATAAAATGCTTGAGCCTTATATTCACCGAAAATTTAACGGGCTTGGCGAATGGGTGGCGGGCGATTTGGCGGAGATTATTAAGGCGATTAAAAACTACCGACCGGGGCAGGCGGATATAGTTATATTTAAATCAAGCAAAGCCCAGCAACCGAAACCGCCTAAGCGTTGAAATGCTTTCTCCTTTCCCCGAGATTGCCAGAGGCGGCACTTTCAAGTGGTCAGTTGGCGGTAAATATCCGCCACTTTGAGCGGCAGTTTGCGCACTTCATCCACCACCGCATAATTCGCATATCCATACATATGCGACAGGTAGTCGCGCGCTTCGTTGTCAATGGTGATGCAAAATGGATGGATGCCGGCTTGGCGCGCTTCCCATAAGGCTTGGCGGGTGTCTTCAATGCCATACGCGCCGCGATAGCCGTCGTAGTCATCCGGCTTGCCATCGGATAGCGTGATTAAAATCCGCGTGCGCGCTTCGGCTTGGTTGAGGATGTCGCTTAAGTGGCGAATGGCGACTCCCATGCGGGTGTAATCTTGCGGTCGCAAGCCGCTGATGCGCGCGCGGGTGTCGCGGTCGTACGGTTGGGCGAAGGTTTTAATCCGATGGATTTCGCAACGGTTGCGGGTCATGCCGGAAAACCCATAAATCGCATACCGGTCGCCGAGAATCTCCAACGCCTCGCAGAGTAAGACCAAACTTTCCCGTTCGGCGTCGTTAATCCAGCCTTTGGTGGAACCGCTGATATCCACCATAAACAGCGCCGCCAAGTTGCGCTCCACTTTATTCATTCGGGTAAATAGCCGCTCGCTCATCTCGCGCCCGCTGTGCGCATCGGCGTGCGCGGTGATGAGCGCGTCCAAATCAATGTTGTCGCCGCTCGTTTGCGCCTTGAGGAGTTTGCGTTCGCCGCGCAAGGCTTCAAAATGCCGCCGAATATCGGCCACTAAGGGCAAGTATTTGCGCATGGTTTGTTCCACAAAATCATCGTATAGCGGATGCGTAACTTGCTCCCGCAAGCAGCACCAGTTTTTACGATAACTCTGCCGCCGAAAATCCCATTCATCATAGCGAAACACTTTTTCTGGCGGGTCATCCGCTCCGCTCGCGTCATTTTGCGCTTGCGGCGGCGCGTTATCGGGGCGTTCATGTTGCGGCTCGCGTTCATACCCGCCATACCCAGCCGGCGACAGCCACTCCGGCGGCAACTGCGCCACATCTTGCAACATGGAAGACAACAATTTGGTGATCTCCGGCGGCGCAATCGCCGCACCGTCCAGTTTAATTTGCACCGCGGCGTCCTCGCGCGTGGAGTCAATTTCAAACCGATTTTCGCGCCGCGGGTGCAAGTCGGCGAGCGGCGCGTTCGTATCGTTGTTGTTGTGGTTCGGTTGGGAGTCGGCGAGCAGTTCCATGAGACGCGTTTGCAGTTGGTTTTTCTCCGCTGCCATTCGGGCTTCAAGCGTCATCCGCGCGGCGTCCAAATCCAATTCGCCTTGGTATAACCGGGTCGCCGGCCACGGCTGCGGCAACGGATACAGGGCGGCGGTGGCTACCAAGGTGTCGGCTACCTCGGCTTTTGCGTGCTGCAAACGCTTGCTGAATTTCTGCCAGCAAGCGCCGTCGGTTGGCGCGCCGGCGTCCACGGTCAGCATTTCCCGCGCCAAGCCGGGCAGTTCTCTTGCGATGCAAGCGTTCAGTCGGATGGTTTCCAGTAGGTTAAATAATTGCCGGGCGCGGCGCGGGTCGTCAAATTGCGCCAAGTGTTGCGCCAAGTGCGGCGCGTCCGCGTGGGCGCGGCGAAAGGTGCCGAACCAGGTCTGCGCCCACAAATGCACGGCCATGGCTTTGTAGAGGCGGCGATTTTGCGCGCGCTGCGCGAAGTGTTGGATGCGCGCCGGCAGGTAGAGCGTTTCGGTGTCGGTGTAAATGCGTTCGCCGGCGTTGAGTTTCAGGTTGCGCCCCGACAACGCGCGCACAAACGATTCCAACACCGCGCGCACTTCATCCAAAGTGACGGCGATATGGCTGAGCCGATACTCGCGCGCGAATTCCTCAATGCGCGCAAACGCGGCGCTGCCGGGATAGAGCCCTTGTTGGTCGTAGATATCCATCGCCCGCAGCAACCACCGCCGCGTGCCTTCCAAGTCCAGCGCCGCGCACGCGGTCGGCATGTGGCTGACGAATTGATACGCCATTTCAGAATTGGATTTGCTGATGATGTCGGTCCAGCGCAAGGCGAATTGCTGTTGTTCCGCGGTCAGCGCCGCCAGCCCTTGGGCGACTTCTTCGGCGGTGCGCCGACTGGACAACACCGCCGCGAGA
>JAHRAW010000050.1 GCA_020027415.1 Gammaproteobacteria bacterium | reverse complement strand
TTTCTTGTTTCGTCCTTGGCAACCCGATGCGTGCGGTGTATCGCGGCGAGATACAGGGTCCTGGGCTTGGCATGGCGGTGGCGGTGTATGAAGACGGCAAGCCGGTGCATGAGCGACGCGGCGAACTGGTCTGCACCAAACCGTTTCCCAGCATGCCGTTGGGATTCTGGGATGAACCTGACCAAAGTCGTTACCACGCCGCCTATTTCGCGCGCTTCAAAAATGTTTGGGCGCAGGGCGATTATGCGGAGATTACCGCGCGCGATGGCGTCATTATCCATGGACGTTCCGATGCCGTGCTCAACCCGGGCGGAGTGCGCATCGGCACGGCGGAAATCTATCGGCAAGTGGAGAAAGTGGAGCAGGTGTTAGAAAGTTTATGCATTGGTCAGCAGTGGGGCGATGATGTGCGCATCGTGTTGTTTGTAATGTTGCGCCCGGGCGTGCAACTGGATGATGAATTGAAAGCGGTGATTTGCGATACCATCCAAGTTAACACCTCCCGCCGACATGTGCCGAAAAAAATTATCGCGGCGCCGGATCTTCCGCGCACGCTCAGCGGTAAAATCGTCGAACTTGCGGTGCGGGATTTAATCCACGGCGAGCAAGTTGCAAACACTGATGCGCTTGCCAATCCGCAAGCGTTGGATTACTTTCGCAACCTGCCCGAATTGCAAGAAGATTGAGGCAAATTTAATTGGGTTGTTGGCTTGGCTTAGATTAATTTAGCCGTAGATTATTCTTAAAGTAATGTTAGCCAACTGCTGTCACCAACTTCACAAACTCAGCGGCGTCTGCGGATAACTGCTGCATCGTTTTACCGGGCTGGTAATGCACCGCGCCGATGCCGATGGCAAACACGCCGGCCGCGAATAATTCTGCGATGTGTTCGGCGGTGACGCCGCCGGTGGGGCAAATTTTGGTTGCCGCCGGCAACACTGTGGAAAGGGATTTAAGCAACGAAATCCCGCCCGCGTTAAATGGAAATATTTTCAGTAGGTCGGCGCCGGCGTTTAAGGCGGTAAAACATTTGGTGGGGGTATAGCAGTCGGGCATGGAAATCATCCCATGTTTTTGTTGCGCTCCATCACCGCTGCTTGCGTGTTGGGGGAAATCACGGCTTGCCCGCCGGCGGCTTGTACGCGCGTCACTTCATTCGCCGATAACACCGTTCCCGCGCCCAACAAAACGGCGGCGCTGTGGCGGGCTTTAATTTTTCCCAGGCTGCTTTCCCAAGCCGGGCTGTTTATGGTGACTGCCAAAAAATAAAAACCGGCATCCATCAAAATATCTGCAACTGGCACCGCTTCGCGCGGCGTGATACCGCGCAACATCGCAACCAGCGGCATGGGTTAAATTTTTGTAAGTGTGACGCGCGCATGAATTGCACATGAATTTGCTTGCCTTCAATCTAACACAATATCCGCTGATCTTGATGCGGGGGATGCTTGCGATGAATCACCATCGCGCAACGTCAAGTCTTCCACCGCCGTTCGCGCGTGAAGTCATCCATCACTTCGCAAATTGATTCGCGCAACACCGACACCAAAGTATCAATTTGTTCGCGGCTCAGCACCAACGGCGGCGAAAGCACATTGAGGTGCGCGATAGGGCGCACCAACACCCCGCGTTTTTGCGCGGCTTTGGCGATTCGCTCGCCCACTTGAAGGTTGGCGGGCAGCAGTTCTTTGCTGGTTTTGTCGGCGACATTTTCTACGCACATCATAAAATGACTGCCGCGGATATCGCCGACAATATCCAAATCGGCGAGCGTGGCAAGTTGCGATTCCAAGTAGGGACCGACTTCGCGCACATGCTCGCAGAGTTTTTCGCGCTCAATGATTTCGATATTTTTCAAGCCCGCGGCGCAACACACTGGATGGCCGGAATAGGTGAAGCCATGCGTGAGCAGCGCGCCGTCCGCTTGCGGCACGCTGATTACATCGTAAAACTCATCCGACATAATGGTGGCCGACAGCGGCGCGTAGGCGGAAGACAACCCTTTTGCGCTGGTGATTAAATCTGGCTCAATGCCGAACACATTCTGACAAGAGAAAAAATGCCCGAGCCGACCAAACGCGGTAACCACTTCATCGGCGATATACAACACGCCGTGTCGGCGGCACACTTCCAACATGCGAGGGTGATAGTTCGGCGGCGCAACGATGACTCCGCCGGCGCCCATAATCGGTTCAGCGATGAACGCCGCTACATTTTCGGCGCCGAGGTGATTAATTTTCTCGTCAAACTCGCGCACCAGTTCATCGCAAAATTCATGTTCGGTCATGCCATGCGGGCGGCGGTAGGTGTTGGGCGAGGCGATGCGGTGAATCAAACCATTATCAATGATGTCAAAGCCTTGGTGGTCAAACGCCACCCCGGTTAAAGACATGGCGAGATAAGTGCTACCGTGATAGCCGTCATGCCGCGTGATAATTTTCTTTTTAGATTTTTTACCGAGCCGATTAAAATAAAAATGCACCATGCGAATGGCGGTATCGTTCGCCATGGAACCGCCGGTGCCGAATTGAATATGATTCAGCCGCGCCGGCGTAAGCGAAGCCAGTTTATGCGCCAACTCAGCCGCTGGAATGGAAGTGTGCGGACCGAAAGAAGAGTAATACACCATCTTCTCGGCTTGCTCGGCCATGGCTTGCGCAATTTCCCGCCGCCCATAACCGACATTGACGCACCACAAGCCGCCAATTCCATCCAGATATTGATTGCCATCCGAATCAAACACATACGCGCCCTTGGCATCTGCCAACACCAATGAACCCTGCTCCTTGAAAGTGGCAAAATCCGTCCACGGATGAACTTGATGCGCAGTATCTTTGCGCTGAATCGCTTGGGTGTCGTAGGGCGGGGTGGGTGTAGATTTGGTCATGGTGCAAGTATCAAACGGCTAAAAAAGCGGGGCGCGGTTTGGCGTACATTCGGCACCGGCACAACCGACGGCACCGGCACGCGTCCGCGACGTTCGCCGCCGGGGTTG
>JAHRAW010000015.1 GCA_020027415.1 Gammaproteobacteria bacterium | reverse complement strand
CCAGCCTGACAAAAAGCGATGCGGCTGGCGCAGTGGAGGCTGTGTTTGATTCAATTATTGAAACCTTGTCCAAGCGCGGTACAGTCGCGCTAATCGGTTTCGGAACCTTTTCCACCAGTGACCGCACCGCCCGTACCGGGCGCAACCCGCGCACCGGCGAGACCATTCACATCCCCGCCAAATGCGTACCCAAATTTAAGGCTGGCAAAGGTTTGCAGGAAGCCATAGGATAACCAATCTGTTGCGGGCGCTTAGCTCAGTTGGGAGAGCATCGCCCTTACAAGGCGAGGGTCGCAGGTTCGAGCCCTGCAGCGCCCACCATAGTTACAGGAGCGGTAGTTCAGTTGGTTAGAATACCGGCCTGTCACGCCGGGGGTCGCGGGTTCGAGTCCCGTCCGCTCCGCCACATAAAAAAATGCGAGACTGGGGACGCCTCGTCTCGCATTTCTCGCATTTTTAACCGACCAACCGATCCGTCCCCGTCATGCATGCGCCGCTGCCATCGTTAAAACGCCATTTTAGGAAAACTGGTTTGGTATGTTGACCCGAATTCGAGAACGAGCCAGCGGCTGGGTCGCTTGGGTGATTGTTATTTTAATCACCATCCCCTTTGCGTTATGGGGGATTCAGTCGTATTTTGAAGGGGTATCGGAAACCCCAATCGCCACCGTCAATGGCGAAGAGATATCGTTGTACGCGTTCCAAAACCAACTCTCCAGCGAGCGCCAAAGAGTGCTCCAACAAACCGAAGGCAACTATGATCCGGCGTTGCTGAACAGCGACGAATTTCGCAACCGCGTGGCTGAAAGCATGGTTTCCACCCGCTTGGTCACTCAGTATGTGCGCGCGCGGAATTATCGTTTATCCGATGCGCAACTGGAACAACGCATCAGAACCACCCCGGCGTTTTTGCGCGCCGAAGAGTTTGACCCCGATTTATACCGCAACATCCTGAGCGCCAACGGCTTCACCCCGCAAGCCTATGAAGAGGCTGAGCGGCAAAACGCCGCCATCGCGCAACTGGCCAACACGGTAACCGAGTCGGCGTTCGTCACCGTACCGGAGATTAACCGCTTGTTGAGCCTGCAGGCGCAGACGCGCGCGGTGGATTATGTGCTGTTGCCAGCCGACCGCTTCGCCGCGGAAATCAAACTGGAGCCTGACGAAGTCGCCCAGCACTACCAAGATAATTTAGCCGCATACCAACAGCCGGCGCGCCTGCAGGTGGAATATATTGAACTCAGTGTGGAGCGCTTGGCGAGTCGGATTACGCCCTCGGCGGCGGAACTTAGCGACCTCTACCAACAAACTTTGGGTCGCTACACGCAAGCCGAAACCCGCAAGGCGAGCCATATTCTATTCAGCGTCGGCGCGGATGCGGACGCCGCCACGCGCGCGCAAATGTTAGACCAAGCCGAATCGGTGTTAGCCGCCGCGCGCGCCGGCGCCGATTTTGCCGAGTTAGCAAAGCAGCATTCCGCCGACCCCGGCTCCAAGCAGCAAGGCGGCGACCTTGGCGTAGTCGCCAAGGGGCAGATGGTCGCGCCGTTTGAAGAGGCGGTATTTGCCATGCGCGAGGGAGAGATCCGCGGACCTATTGAAACCCAGTTTGGTTTTCACCTCATCAAATTGACCGCCCTGAGCGAAGCGCAACAGCAGCCGTTGGCTGAGGTGCGCGAGCAAGTCGCCGAACAAGTGCGCCGCGCGCGCGCCGAGAGTTTGTTTGCGGAACATCGCGAAGCCTTTCAAAATTTGGTGTTTGAGAATCCGCATACCCTAACCGTCGCGGCGGAAGATCTGGAACTGGAGATTAAGCAAAGCGACTGGTTTACTGCACAGCGCGGCGAGGGAATCGCCAGCGAACCCCCAGTGCGGCGCGCGGCGTTTAATGAAGAGGTGTTGAACGATGATTTGAACAGCGCCGCCATTGAACTCGGCTTTGACCGCTTGGTGGCGCTTCGCAAGCACGTCTATGAAGCCGCGCGCGAGAAAACGTTGGACGAGGTGCGCGCGCAAATTGAACAGCGCCTGAAAGCGCAACAAGCGGCGCAGAAACTCAAACAGTGGGGCGCGCAATTAGTAGCCGATCTAAATGCCGGCAAGAGTCGCTGGCGGCAGTTATTGAAAGATGAGAAACTGGAGTCCAAAGCGTTGCCCGAAGCGCGCGCGCAAGTGCCGCCAGAGTTGACCGAGTTGGCAGATTCGGTGTTCGCGCGACTCAGTCCGGCGCCCGGCACGACCGCATACAACGGCGTTGCCATGCGCAATGGCGATTACGCTCTCTACGCGCTGAAAAAAGTGACCGCAGGAGATGTCGCCAACCTGGACGAAGCCCAACATGCTACTTTGCGGCGTCAATTGCTGGCGCGCGATGGCAGCCAGTTGCATCAGCAACTGCTGCAAACTATTTTGAAAAACGCCGATTTCTCCATTGACCGCGAGCAAATACGCAACTCGGCGACCGTTTTTTAACAATCGCGGCCCGCGATTGACCAAGCAATCGGCTGCCCGGCGCACAATGGGATGATTTCATGTTGCCGCCCGAAGCGATAAGACGGCGGCGCGCGCCACGGCTTTTTTTGCAAGGTTAGTTTGCCCGCATTGCGCGCCAAGCCGTAAAAATCGGCGCCGTGATGGCTGGCAAACCCTTCCAGTTTTTCCAGCGCCTGCATGCTTTCAAACACCTCGACATACAATTCCATCGCCGCATGCGCCGAATAAATGCCGGCGCAGCCATAATCGCGTTGCTTGCTTTGCCGCGTGTGCGGCGCGCTGTCGGTGCCGGCAAAGAAGGCGCGGCTTCCACTGGCGGCGGCCTTGCGCAATGCCAGTCGGTGGCTTTCGCGCTTAAGCACCGGCAAGCAATAGGCATGCGGGCGAAGGCCGCCACGGAACATCTCGTTGCGATTAAACATCAAGTGATGCGCGGTAATGGTGGCGGCGACTTGGTCGCCGGTTTGTTGCACAAACTGCACCCCTTGGGCGGTGGTGACATGCTCAACGATGATCTTCAGGTCTGGTATTTCGCGGTGCAGGGGCGCGAGAATCTGTTCAATAAACACTGCCTCGCGATCAAAAATATCCACCTCTGGATCGCTTACCTCGGCGTGCACTTGCAACACCAAGCGGTGTTCAGCCATGCCCTCCAGCACCGGCATGATGTTGCTGACTCGGGTTACCCCGCGCGCCGAATTGGTGGTGCTTGCCGCCGGATAAAGTTTGTAACCAACGATGTGTTGCGCCGCCGCCGCTTCCGTCACTTGTTGGCGGGTGGTATGGTCGGTCAAATACAGCGACATCAACGGGTTGAACTTGGCGTCGGCGGGTAGCGTCGCCATAATTTCGGCGCGGTAGTTGCGCGCTTGGGCGACCGTGACAATGGGCGGAGACAAGTTGGGCATGACCATCGCCCGCGCGAACCGAGCCGCGGTGTGCGGCACGACCTGAGCCATGATTGCGCCCTGGCGAAAATGCACATGCCAATCATCGGGCTGGGCAATGGTTAGGGTTAAGTTTTCCGACATCGCATGATTGTGCGGCGCATTTATCAGCAGTATAGTTAAAAAATCTCCATCGGATCTATATCCAACGACCACCGCGCGCGCCGCGCTTGCGGGTCGTTTTCAATGGCTTCAACCCAGCCGCCGAGCAGTTGATGTAAGGCGCTTCGACGCGCGCTACGCACCATTAACTGCGCGCGGTAGCGACCGGCCAACTTCTCCATCGGTGAAATCACCGCATCCATGATTTGCACTTGTTGCAAGCGGCAGTCCGCCAACTTTCGGTTGCCCACCGCGGCGACATGGCGGAGAAATTTCAGCGCGGCGGTTTTGTCGGTGGATTCGGCGCGCCACAACGCCAGATGGCTAAACGGCGGATAGTTGGCGGCGCGCCGTTCTGTTAGGCAGTGGTCGGCAAAGCCGTCAAAATCGTGTCGGCGGATGGATTGCAATGTCGGATGCTCCGGTTGCGCGGTTTGAATCAGCACCTCGCCCGGCGAAGTCGCCCGTCCGGCGCGTCCGGATACTTGCGTTAACTGCTGGAATAGATATTCCGGCGCGCGAAAATCAACGCTGAATAAACGTTGGTCGGAATCGACGATTCCCACCAGCGTCACCTTGGAAAAATCATGCCCTTTGGCGAGCAACTGGGTGCCGATGATGATGTCGGTTTTGCCGCGTTGAATGGCTTCCAGTTCCCGTTCCAACTTTTCTTGGGTGGTCACTTGGTCGCGGTCCAAGCGGCGAATGCGCGCTTCGGGAAATTTTTTCTTTAAGAAATGTTGCAAACGTTGCGTGCCGGCGCCAAGCAACAGAATCCGCTCTCCGCACGCCGCGCATGCCATTTCGGCTTTGCTGGCATGCCCGCAGTGGTGGCATTGAAAGCGCTCCCCAGCGCGGTGATAGGTCAAGCGCGCATCGCAGCGCGCGCAGCCGGCTTGCCAGCCGCAGTGATAGCACTGCGCAAGCGGCGCAAAACCGCGGCGGTTGAGAAACACCAGACACTGCTCGCGCTGCGCAAGCCGTTGCTGGATGGCGCGCAACAACGGCATGGAGATGCCGTCAAACGGGCGGTGTTGTTTCAGGTTGATGAAGTTAATTCGCGGCAACCGAGCGCCGCCGGGGCGATCGCTGAGGCGCAGCAATTGGTGCCGCCCTTGCTGGGCGTTATGGCGGGTTTCCATCGCTGGCGTCGCTGAGCCCAGCACCACCGGGATATTTTCCAAACTGGCGCGTTTAATCGCCAAATCGCGCGCGTGATAGCGGAAGCCGTTTTGCTGTTTATAGGAAATGTCGTGTTCCTCGTCCACCACAATCAAGCCGGGGTTTTTGAGCGGCGTGAACACCGCCGAGCGCGTGCCGAGCACCGCAACCGCGTGTCCTTGCCGCGCGCGCCGCCAAGCGTGATAGCGTTTTTCCGCCGACAATGCCGAGTGCAACACGCACACGCGGTCGCCCAAACGTTCTTTCACGGTGGCGACCAGTTGCGGGGTCAGCGCGATTTCCGGCACCAATATCAGGGTCTGTGCGCCGTTGGCGATGCAGCGTTGCGCGGCTTCCAGATACACCGCGGTTTTCCCGCTACCGGTGATACCGTGCAACAAGAACGAGCCGAAACGCGCGGTGCAGTCGCCAATCGTGTCCGCCGCGTGTTGCTGCGGCGGATTGAGCGTTATCGGGTTCGTCGGCGGGCAAAATACGCTCGCGGCGGCGGCGCGCGCCGCCATTTCCGCTTTCTCTTCTACTGCCACTGCCACTTCCACCAACCCCTTTTCCCGCAGCCGCCGCACCGCCGCACCGCTGTTGGGGAAATGTTGGCGAATTGCGCCCGCGTCAACCCAGCCACTACCGCGCAGGTGATGATAAATGCGGGCTTGCAAAGGCGCGCGCAACAACAGCGCCTGAGCGGATTGCTCGCGGTCGTGGGTTGGTTCGGGGCTGCGGGCGCGGATGGCGTGGCTGCGGCTCGGCTCGGTCACGGGTTTGCCTTTGCGCAACGCCACCGGTAGCGCGGTTTGCAACGCTTCGCCGAGCGAGTGATGGTAGTAGTGCGCCGCCCAAATCAGCAAATCCAACAATTTTTCGCCGAACAGGTTCTCCGTATCCAGCACCTCGCTGATGAATTTCAGGCGCCGCCGAGGCTGCGGGGGGCGATTGGCGACCACCACGCCGATGACCGTGCGGGCGCCAAACGGCACCTTCACGCGCCCTCCGCGCACCGGCGGCGCGCCCTCATATCGGTAGTCAAACACGCGCCGCAACGGTAGCGGGACAGCGACCTGAACGACGCCGGTTTGCTCAGTAGCCACCAGCGTGACTGCGGCGGCGAATGCGCGCATGCGGGCGCCTGAGGCGGCGGCCGCCGCACTCGTGGCGGGCGGATTGGTTACTCACAGAATCTGTGGATAACTCTGTGCATAAATTATCCGAATGGGTGATAGTAACACCGCTCCCGCATCGAAAACGGCACGTGCTTAAAATTTCAACAAAACTGGAATAATATAATAAAAACA
>JAHRAW010000222.1 GCA_020027415.1 Gammaproteobacteria bacterium | reverse complement strand
TTGATTCCACCGAGATTGAAAAAAAAGGCGCCGATATGTTGCAACCGATGGACGCCATTTTAGTGCCGGGCGGCTTTGGTGAGCGCGGCATTGAAGGCATGGTCTCCGCAGCCGGCTATGCGCGTGAAAAAAATATACCGTATCTCGGCATTTGCCTCGGCATGCAAGCGGCGACCATTGAATACGCGCGCAATATAGTGGGGTTGGCGAACGCCCACAGCACCGAATTTAAGCGCGACGCCGAACACCCGGTGATTGCGTTAGTCGCTGAATGGATCAACCATGACGGCACGCACGAAGTGCGCGATGAAAACGCCGATTTGGGCGGCACCATGCGACTCGGCGCGCAACAAATTCACTTGCAAAAAGGCTCGCGCTACCACCGCATTTATCAAACCGAAATGATCAGCGAACGGCATCGGCATCGTTATGAATTCAATAACCGCTATTTGGAGCAATTTACCGCGGCCGGGCTACTCTTTGCCGGGCGGTCGTCGCACGGGTTGGTGGAAGTCATTGAACTGCCGAGCCATAGGTGGTTTATCGGCTGCCAGTTTCACCCCGAATTTACCTCCACCCCGCGCGATGGTCACCCAATGTTCACCGACTATATCAAGGCGGCGTTGGCGTATCGCCAACAGCGCGGCGCGACGTGATGAAAGCGCCTGACTTCACCGCGCGCGGTCAGTCGCCGTTTTTTCTGATTGCCGGACCGTGCGTGATTGAATCCGAGCAGTTGGCGTTGTCAAGCGCGGCGCGCTTGCAGGAAATCACCGCCAAACTCGGCGTGCCGTTCGTCTACAAATCTTCCTTTGACAAAGCAAACCGCACTTCGGGCGCGTCGCCGCGCGGACCCGGGCGGCAACGCGGGTTGCAGATTCTGGCCCAAGTGAAGCGCGAAATTGGGGTGCCGGTACTGACCGATGTGCATTCCGTAGACGATGTGAAAGCCGCCGCCCAAGTGGTGGATGTGCTGCAAACCCCGGCGTTTTTGTGTCGGCAGACGGATTTAATTGAAGCCGCCGCCAACAGCGGTAAGCCGGGGAATATAAAGAAAGGGCAGTTTCTGTCGCCCGATGAAATGCGCCATGTGGTGGAAAAGGCGCGCGCGGCGAACGCGCAGGCGGACATTATGGTGTGCGAACGCGGCTCATCCTTCGGCTACAACAATTTAGTGGTGGATATGCGCAGTTTGGATATCCTCAAAAAGAGCAACTGCCCGTTGGTGTTTGACGCCACCCATTCGGTGCAATTGCCCGGCGGGGCGGGCGGCAAATCAGGCGGGCAACGCGAATTTGTGCCGGTGTTAGCGCGCGCGGCGGTGGCCGTGGGCGTGGATGGTTTGTTCATGGAAACGCATCCAGATCCGGACCGCGCGCTGAGCGATGGACCCAATGCAGTGCCGCTGGAACAAATGGAATCGCTGTTGGCGATGTTGTTGAAACTGGACCGCGTGGTGAAAGCGTTTTAATTGTCAATGCAAATGAAAATGCGGATTTGCTAATTCATAAATTATGATAAATCAATGCGTTACAGAGATTATTTCATTTATATTCTCAATATGAATTTGAACCGAATTGCGCCCACTTTGCAACTTTGCAACTTTTGAAGTGCCGGAAACGAGAGTCAAAATGGTAGCCGCTAACAACCGCCCCAATCCATGCGATATCACCGCCATTCGCGCGCGTGAGATTTTGGATTCGCGCGGCAATCCGACCGTGGAGGTGGAAGTGCGTACGCGCGGTGGGGTTGGGGTCGCCGCGGTGCCATCCGGCGCCTCCACCGGCACGCGCGAAGCGGTGGAGTTGCGCGACCGCGATGCGGCGCGCTATTACGGCAAAGGCGTGTTGCGCGCGGTGGAAAATGTCAATCGCGAATTTGGCGATGTGGCGCGTTTGGGTTCGCTCGCGGCCTCCGCGCAGCGCAGCCTTGACGATATGCTGATTGAACGAGACGGCAGCGCCGACAAAAGCAAACTCGGCGCCAATGCGCTGTTGGCGGTCTCGTTGGCGTGCGCGCACGCCGCCGCCGACTCCTACCGCATCCCGCTGTGCGTATACCTGCGCGCGCTGTTTGATGGTGACGATATGCCGGTGACCGCCGCTAAACCGCTGTCTGAATGGTTGGCGGACAAGCAATTTACCTTGCCGCTGCCGCAGATGAATATCATCAACGGCGGCGCGCACGCCGACAACGCGATTGACTTCCAGGAGTTTATGATTTTACCGGTCGGCTTTACGAAATTTAGCAGCGCGCTGCGTTGCGGCGGCGAAATTTTCCACACCTTAAAAACGGTGTTACAGGCGCGCGGATTAAGCACCGCAGTCGGCGACGAGGGCGGCTTTGCGCCGCAATGCAAATCCAACGAGGAAGCGCTCGGCTTGATTATGCAGGCGATTGAAAAAGCCGGCTACCGCGCCGGCGAGCAAGTGATGCTTGGCTTGGATGTGGCGAGTTCCGAGTTTTACAAAAACGAACAATACCACCTCCAAGCCGAAGGCTTGCAACTGGACTCGGCGGCGTTCGCCGACTACTTGCAAAAATGGACGCGCAACTATCCGATAATTAGTCTGGAAGACGGCATGGCGGAACAAGATTGGGATGGCTGGGCGTTGCTCACCGAACAACTCGGCGATCACCTGCAACTGACCGGCGATGATTTATTCGTCACCAACACGGCGATTTTGCAACATGGCATAGATCGGAAAATTGCCAACTCCATTTTAATTAAGCCCAATCAAATTGGCACGCTCAGCGAAACTTGGGCGGCGATTCAACTCGCCCAACGCGCGAACTACGCATGCACCATTTCGCATCGCTCCGGCGAAACCGAGGACACCACCATCGCCGACTTAGCGGTCGCCAGCGCCGCCGGGCAGATTAAAACCGGCTCGCTATGTCGCTCCGAACGGGTGGCAAAATACAACCGCCTGCTGAATATTGAACTGATTTTGGGGGAGCAAGCGGCTTATCCGGGAATGGCGGCGTTTTCCAATTTACCTTCTCGCTTGCAAACTACGGCGGGCAACGGACTGCGCAAACCGCGCCAAAACCAACAAAAATGACTTTGCCGACGACGCAGAAACGGGTTACGATGGCGTAGTTGCGCGGTTGCGCGCCTTGTTACCATGCATACTTCGCCGCTAAAACCGCATGAAATATCTGCTTACCCTATTGATTGGGCTATTTCTTGCGCTGCACTACGCGTTGTGGTTTGGCGATAAGAATGTGTTTGCTTGGTATCGCCTCAAACACGCCACGGAGTTGAGGCAACAGGAAAACCTCGCGCTGCAACAACACAATGACCAACTGATCGCCGAAGTAAACGACCTCAAAGAAGGCGGCGAAACGGTGGAAACCATCGCGCGTTCGCAATTCGGCTTAATCAAGAAGCACGAAACTTTCTACCAGATTATTGACTAAGGTTTGACTAAGGTTGCGCGGCTTGCGCGCAGCACCGCGCAAATCAAATTCACCGCGCCAAACTCACTGCGCGGAAAATCAACGGCGCGCCAAGCGTACGCATCATCTCCGCCAACTTGACGAGCAGCGGCATGCAAAACTTCCTAGACCGGATCGCGCAAATCGTCGGCGCGCAACACCTCATTACCGCCGCTGCGGCGACCCAAAAATACACCACTGAATTGCGCCAACGCTATGCCAGCGAGTGTCGCGCGGTGGTGTTGCCCGCCGATCCTGAGCAAGTGGCGGCGGTGGTTACTTGTTGCGCCGCGGCGAAGGTCAGCATGGTGCCGCAGGGCGGCAACACCGGCGCGGTGGGCGGGGCGGTGGCGCGCCGCGAGCAAGTCATCATCAACTTGGGGCGGATGAATCGTATCTTGGAGGTGGATGCGGCGAACTACAGCATGCGCGTGCAAGCGGGGTGCGTTCTCGCCGATATTCAGCAAGCCGCCCGCCGCCATGAGCGCTTTTTTCCGCTCAGTCTGGGCGCGCAGGGCAGTTGCCAGATTGGCGGAAATCTTGCCACCAACGCCGGCGGCATCAATGTGCTGCGGTATGGAAGCGCGCGCGATTTAACGCTTGGTTTGGAAGCGGTGCTCGCCGATGGACGCCGCTATTGTGGCTTGAGCAATGTGCGCAAAAATAACACCGGCTATGATTTGAAAAACTTGTTCATCGGCTCGGAAGGCACCTTAGGGATTATCACCGCCGCCGACTTGAAACTCTTCCCGCTTGCGCGCGCGCAGGCGGCGGCGGTGGTTGGGTTGCAGGATGCCGACTCGGCGTTGGCATTGTTGAGCAGTTTGCGCGCCGCCACCGGCGACTGCCTGACCACCTTTGAATTGATGGCGAATATCGCCGTGCAAGCCGCGGTCGCACATATTCCGCGGCAAAGCGACCCGTTGCCGCAACAACATCCTTGGTATGCGCTTATCGTCGCAACGACTTCGCATACCGCAGCGGAATCGGATGACGCAGAAACCGCCTTGCAACGCCAATTGGAATCGTGTCTGGCGCAAGCCATGCAGCAAGATATCGTGCAAGACGCGGCGCTCGCCACCAATGATCGCCAAGCGCAACAATTGTTGCGCTTGCGCGAAAATATCGTTACCGCGCAAGCATTTGAAGGCGGCAGTATCAAGCACGATATATCGGTGCCGTTGGCGCAGGTGCCTGAATTTCTACGCCGCGCGCAACACGCCGTGCAAGCCGCTATGCCGGGCGCACGACCGTATGCATATGGGCATATGGGAGACGGCAACATTCACTTTAATATCTCGCAACCGCCGGACATGGAGCGCGCCGCATTCCTCGCTCAAGCGCCGCAAATACATGAACTGGTGCATGAAATCGTGCATCAACTGAACGGCTCTTTCAGCGCCGAACACGGCATTGGCATCGCCAAATTGGACGATATGAAAAAATATAAAGACGCGGTTTCGTTGGCGTTGTATCAACAAATCAAGCGCGCGTTTGACCCGCATAATCTGTTTAATCCGGGCAAAGTGAATCCTTAAAAGTAGGGCGGGGCGGCGAGGATTAGGCGTAACGCACCGTAACAATTTCATACACGCGTTTTCCCGCCGGCGCATCCACTTCAATTTCATCGCCTTCTTGTTTGCCGATGAGCGCGCGCCCCATCGGTGAAGCGATGGAAATGCGCCCGTGTTGCGGGCTGGCTTCCAAATTGCCGACCAGTTGATAGGCGACTTCGCTCTCTTGATGCGCATCATATAGCGTCACGGTGGCGCCGAACACGACCTTGCCGTTCGCGCCCAACCGACTGGGGTCAATCACTTCGGCAACCGACAAACTGGACTCCAGTTGCGCGATGCGCCCTTCAATAAACCCCTGCCGTTCTTTGGCGGCGTCGTATTCGGCGTTCTCCGAAAGATCGCCGTGCGCGCGGGCTTCGGCGATGGCGGCAATTACCGCCGGGCGTTGCACGCTTTTTAGGTTCTTCAACTCGGCATGCAATTTTTCGGCGCCGACGCTGGTCAAAATGACGCGGTCAGATTTCATGGTGGTCAATGCTCTTCTCGGTGCGCTTAGAAACAAAAGTTTGCGGCGATTGCTAGGCGTCCGCCGCAAACCGCTGATGCAAATCTTGCAGACGATTTACGCGCATATGGCGGACCGATTTATGCGCTTGCACCGCCGCTTTGGCGCCGGCGACCGTGGTGAAATAGGTAACCCTATGCAACAGGGCTTGGCGCCGAATGGTATGCGAATCTTGCCGACTCTGCTTGCCGGCGGTGGTGTTAATAATTAAATCAAACTCGTCATTTTTGATTTTATCCACCACATGCGGGCGTCCTTCCTTGACCTTATTGACCCGTTCCACCGCCAGCCCGGCGGCGTGCAAGGTGGCGGCGGTGCCTTCGGTGGCAACCAGTTCAAAACCAGCCGCGGCCAGATATTGGGCGATGCCGACAATTTCCGTGTGGTGTTCGGTGCGCACGCTGAGTAAAGCCCGCCCGGTGCGCGGAATTCCCATGCCGGCGGCGGTTTGCGCTTTGTCAAAGGCGGCGCCGAAATTGTCGCCGATGCCCATCACTTCGCCGGTGCTTTTCATCTCCGGGCCCAGTTTGGCGTCGGCGCCGGGAAATTTGATGAACGGAAAAACCGCCTCCTTGACCGAATAAAACGGCGGAATCCGCTCTTTCTGCGCGCCTTGTTCGCGCAAACTGATGCCGACCATGCAACGCGCGGCGATCTTGGCTAATGGGCGCGCGCTGGCTTTGGAAATAAACGGCACCGTGCGCGAGGCGCGCGGATTGACTTCCAACACATAAATGTCGTCATCCTTGACCGCAAACTGCACATTCATCAAGCCGACCACCTGAATGGCGCGCGCCAGTTTGCGGGTTTGCCGCCGCAGTTCGTCTTGCAACTCGGGTGTTAAACTGAACGGCGGCAGCGAACACGCCGAATCCCCGGAATGCACCCCGGCTTCTTCAATATGCTCCATGATGCCGCCAATCAGCGTCTCGGTGCCGTCGCAAACGGCGTCCACATCCACTTCAATGGCGTCGCTGAGAAAGCGGTCTAACAACACCGGCGCGGCAAATGTTTCGCGCTGCGCCAAGGCTAAATAGGCGCGCAAGTCGGCGGCGTTTTGCACGATTTCCATGGCCCGCCCGCCCAACACATACGACGGGCGCACCATTAGCGGATAGCCAATTTCCGCCGCCGCCGTCAACGCCGTGGCAACATCGGTGGCGATGCGGCTGGGGGCTTGCAATAAATCCAATTTATGCAGCAGTTGCTGAAAGAATTCGCGGTCTTCGGCTTGGTGAATGGATTGCGGCGAAGTGCCGATAATCGGCACCCCGGCTTGTTCTAACGCGCGCGCCAAATTCAACGGCGTCTGTCCGCCATATTGCACCAACACGCCGCTCGGCGGTTCAATGCGCTCAACGCGCACGATTTCCAGCACATCCTCCAACGTCAGCGGCTCAAAATACAAGCGGTCGGAAGTGTCGTAATCGGTGGACACGGTTTCCGGATTGCAATTCACCATAATGGTCTCGTAACCCGCCTCGCGCAACGCCATGGCGGCATGCACGCAGCAGTAGTCAAATTCAATTCCTTGTCCGATCCGATTGGGGCCGCCGCCTAAAATGAGAATTTTGTTGCGCGCACTCGGCGCCGCTTCGCATTCTTCGTCATAACTGGAATAAAGGTAGGCGGTGGCGGCGTTAAATTCGGCGGCGCAAGAATCAACCCGCTTGAATATCGGGTGAATGCGGTGGCCGCGGCGAAATTCGCGCACTTGCTGTTCGGTGATTTGCACCGCAGTGGAGGCGTCGGGGGTGCGCACGCATAACAGATGCGCAAGGCGGCGGTCGGAAAAACCTTGTTGTTTCCACGCGCGCATTTTTTGCGGGGTTACTTTTTCATACGGGTTTGCTAAATCTGTTTCATGCAAAACAGAGTTACTAATTTCGCCTTCGGTGTTCACCAAATCTTCCACTTGGCGCAGAAACCAACGGTCTATCTTGCAAATTTCATAGACTTCATCACCGCCCATACCTTGTCGAAACGCTTCCGCCACATACAGAATTCGCCGCGCATTGGCAATGCGCAGATTTTTAATAATG
>JAHRAW010000219.1 GCA_020027415.1 Gammaproteobacteria bacterium | reverse complement strand
AGAAAGCGAGGAAAAATTCCAGAAAATTGGTGGGAAATGAGAATTGCGGCAAGGAGCAAAAAAGAATATCTCGGCTATCCCACGCAAAAGCCGGTTGCGTTGTTGGAGCGGATTGTCAAGGCCTCCTCCAACGAAGGCGATTTGGTGCTGGATCCGTTTTGTGGTTGCGGCACAACCGCGCATGCCGCACAGAACCTGAAGCGCAATTTTCTCGGCATAGACATTTCCATTTATCCACTGGATAAAATCTGCCGGGCGCGATTAAAAGACACCCGAAACCTCAAAATCATGGGGTTGCCGACTTCTTTTGCGGCGGCTGCGGAAATGGATGCTTTCCTATTTGAACAATGGGCGGTTACCTTGATGCAAGGATTCATGCCCAACAATAAACAAGTGGGCGATGGCGGGGTGGACGGACGGGCGACGCTGCGAGAGAAACCAGCAGGCGAAAGCGGCTTGGTGATTGCGCAAGTGAAACAAGGCAAGCCGAGCGCGGATGCGCAACGCGCCTTGCTCTCGCAAATTCTCGGCGGCAAGGCAAGCCTGGGAGTTTTCGTTACCTTGCATAAAGTGGGCGACACTAAAACCAAACAGCAAACGATTCGTGACGCCGGCAGTTATGAATTCGGCGGCGTCAAACAATATCCGCGATTGGTGTATTGGTCAATTGAAGAACACTTTGCCGCCATCACCCCGCCGTTACCGGACATGATGCTCACGCGCGAAGAAAGCCAACGCGATTTGCTGACCGAGTGAACAGCAAACAAGCGACTTCATCGCCGCCGCCATTACGCCACCTTCGGATTTTGCGCGCGGTCGCGCAACGCATGATCCATCAACACCAACGCCAACATCGCTTCCACAATCGGCACCGCGCGGATGCCCACGCACGGGTCATGGCGACCGGTGGTGGTCACTGTGACGCTTTGATTCTCGGTGGTCACGGTTTGTGCTGGCGTGGCAATACTGGAAGTGGGTTTGAAAGCGACCTTGACTTCAATGTTCTGCCCGCTGGAAATGCCGCCCAACACGCCGCCCGCATGGTTGCTTAAAAATCCTTGCGGGCTGAGTGGGTCGCGATGTTCGGAGCCGCGCTGACGCACCGCGCCAAAACCGGCGCCGATTTCAACGCCTTTGGCGGCGTTGATACTCAGCATGGCTTTGGCGATGTCCGCATCCAAACGGTCAAACACCGGCTCGCCCCAGCCGACCGCAACGCCGCGCGCTTCCACATACACCGCGGCGCCGATGGAGTCGCCTTGCTGGCGAATTTGTTCAATCAGCGCGCTGAGTTTTGCCACCGCCGCGGCATCGCCGACGAAGAACGGGTTGGCGGAAACTTCATGCCAATCTTTGCACGCAATCGTTACATCGCCGATTTGATAAACGCAGCCGCGAATGGTAACGCCGTAATGTTCGGCTAAATATTTTCGCGCGATGCCGCCCGCCGCGACGCGCATAGCGGTTTCCCGCGCCGAGGCGCGCCCGCCGCCATGGTGGTCGCGCCGTCCGTATTTTTTGAAGTAGGTGTAGTCGGCATGCCCGGGGCGAAAGCGATCTTTGATTTTTTCATAGTCGCGCGCGCGCGCATCTTCATTGCGTATCCACAACCCAATCGGCGTTCCAGTGGTGACTCCTTCAAACACCCCGGATACAATTTCCACGCGGTCCGATTCCTTGCGCTGGGTGGTGTATTTAGATTGCCCCGGCTTGCGGCGGTTGAGATCATGTTGCAAGTCGTCGACGCTCAACGCCAAGCCCGGCGGACAGCCATCCACCACCCCGCCAAGCGCAACGCCATGGCTCTCGCCAAAAGTGGTGAGGGTGAACTGCTGACCGAGAGTGTTGCCAGACATGAAGAGATACGATGCGGGTTACGCGTACAATAGAACCAGTCTGAGTAAATCAATATGAGTAAAATCTATCAGCATAGTGACAATCGTATTAAAGAGTATACACCGAAAACGACTCCCCAATCCGCCAAGCCCCATGCAAAAACTGGTTGCAGATTACTTGTTATTGTTGGTGTTGGCGCTGGTGTGGAGCGTGTCTTTCCTGTTGATAAAAATCGGCGTCGCGAACATTGGACCGATCACCTTAACCGCCGCCCGCATGACCATCGCCGCGGCGATTTTAGTCGGCGGGCTGGTGCTTACCAAAACCGGGCTGCCGTTGCACCCGCGCGCGTTGTTGCTGTATCTGGTGGTCGGGGTTGTCGGCAATACTTTTCCGTTCATTCTAATTGGCTGGGGCGAACTGCATGTGGATAGTTCCCTTGCCGCAATTATGATGGGCATCATGCCGCTCACTACTTTTGTGTTGGCGCATTATTTTATCCCGCAGGAACCGATCACCGCGCGCAAGGCGCTGGGCATTGGGGTCGGGTTTGGCGGGCTGGTATTGTTGGTGGGGTGGTCGGCGTTGGGCGGCATCGGCGCGCATGTGTTGGGGCAACTGGCGGTGCTGGGCGGCGCCATTAGTTATGGCATCACCACCGTGTTTGTGCGCACGCAGCCGGATTTTCCGAAATTTCAGATGGCGACCGGCGCCGTGGTGGCGGGCATGGCAACCAGCCTGCCGCTGGCGTTTTATCTGGAAAACCCGCTGTCCATGACGCCAACCGCCGAAAGCGTATGGGCGGCGCTGTTGTTAGGCGTGTTTTCAACCGCGCTGGCTTCGCTGATTTATTTCCGCGTGATTCGCAATTTAGGCGCCACGACCTTTTCCCAACTCAATTATGTGGTGCCGGTGTTGGGCAGTATCTGGGGCGTAATTATATTAGGCGAATGGTTGCAAGCGCGCGCCTTAATCGCGCTCGCGTTGGTGTTAGGCGGAATCTATCTGGTGCAAACCGACCGCAGAAGCGGCGTTCGGCGCTGAGGTGGATGAGGTCGCTGAAGTTATCTGAGGCGGCTGAAATTGCGGCGGTTATTGCTCAGTCAGAGATGATGAAAACTTGGCAAGGTGATTCAGTTTTTCAAGCGCCGCGCCGCTGTGCAGAACTTCGCGCGCGCGCGTCACGCCGGCGGCAAGTGAATCGCTCAGGTCGGCGGCGTAAATAGTCGCCCCGGCGTTCAGCGCGACCATATCCAACGCGGCGCCCTCGGTGCCGCCCAACGCCGCGCGCATCAATTTCAAACTGGCGTCGGCGTCGGCGACCACCAAGCTGCGCAACTCGGTTTTGGCGATGCCAAATTGCTGCGGTTTAATGCGGTATTCGTGGATTTCGCCGTTTCGGTATTCTGCAACTTGCGTGGCGGCGGCAATGGAAATTTCATCCAACCCGTCGTCGGAACACACCACCAAAGTATGAACGCTGCCCAACTCGGCGAAGACTTGCGCTAATGGGCGTAGCCAACGCTGCGCAAACACCCCGACCAGTTGATACTGGGCGGCGGCTGGATTGGTCAGCGGTCCTAACAGATTAAAAATGGTGCGGATGCCGATTTCGCGGCGCGGCGCAATGACATGGCGGGTGGCGGCGTGGTGGGTCGGCGCAAACATGAAACCAAGCCCGCACTCGGCAATGCATTGACCGACCTGCTGCGGGCTGAGGGCGATATTGACGCCGGCCGCTTCCAACACATCGGCGCTGCCGGAATTGCCGGTGGCGGCGCGGTTGCCGTGTTTGGCTACGGTGGCGCCGGCGGTTGCCGCCACCAACGCGCTGGCGGTGGATACATTGAATAACTTGGCGCCATCGCCGCCGGTGCCAACCGAATCGACGATTTTATCCGCGCTGACTTCCACCTTGGCGGCAAGTTCGCGCATGATGACGGCGGCGCCGACAATTTCTTCAACGGTCTCGCCCTTGATCGTTAACGCGGTAAGAAACGCGCCCATCTGCGCCGCGCTCGCTTCGCCGTGCATGAGCAAGCGCATGACGGCTTGCATCGCATCGCGGCTTAAATTTTTGCCCGCGACCAACTGGCGCGTGGCGGTGGGGAGATCCATGATTAAGTTGCGCGTGCGCGTGCAAAAAATGCGCCGACCGCCGCAAACACAGTGTGCGAGATTAAAAACACCAAATACATCCGAAACTGCTCGGCGATGATTTGCTTTTCAATTGCGGTGAAATAAAC
>JAHRAW010000185.1 GCA_020027415.1 Gammaproteobacteria bacterium | reverse complement strand
TTGGGCGACTACTCCACCAACTTGGCTCCCGACAATGTCTACAGCCCGCAGCCATCGCACAGCGAGGTCAGCACGGCGGTTAGCGTGTTTGGACAATATCGGCGCACGCTTGGCGCGAATTGTTGGGCTGCACCTCGGCATCACCCAAGTGCCGCTGGATTTGCAGCAGAGCGGCGCGGTGGACGTGGGCATCATTCAGCATTTCGCCACCTCTGAACTGAAAGTAGAAGCGGATTATGGGTATGACTTGCTGGGCTATTTCGGCTACCGCATGCAACGCGCCACGCCGTTTGTGATGTTTGGCTACAGCGGCATCAAATTGGACGCCAGTTTGTCGTTGGCAGGCGGCGCTACGCACAATGTTGAACGCGCCGGCGACGGCACTTTGAACGGGTGGAAGTTGGCGGCGGGGATGGAATTCCCGTTCAGCGATTCCTTCACCACGCATGTGTTGTTTCACACGGCCGACTACGATGCCAAAAGAATCAAACTCCCCGGCACGCAAATTGCAACCGACGGTACGCGTAGAACGGACGCCAACGGCGGCGCCGAAATCGGCGCGCGCATCAACGGCATTCAGTTTGGCATTGCGTATTCTTTTTAACGCTGCGGCACAACCAACCTAAGCAACCCCAAGCCCTCTCCCCCGCCGGGGGAGGGGCGATTTGTTTTTTATTCAGCGGCAATCGTCGCCGAATTTTCCTCTGGACCGGGTTTTCCCCTGGACCGGGATGAGGTCACACAAAGCCCCGCATGGCTAAACCGCGGGCTTGCCAAACAACGGCTCACCACGAGCCAATAATCCACTGCCGCATGTTCGGCGTTTCGCCAATCTCATTTTCCTCAGCCGCCCAGATGGTGTCGGCGCGCCGATTTCGGTAGACCTCGGTGAGTTGATTGGCGCGGGTAATGGTGACGCGCTCAAGCCGCCCGCCGACGCGGTGTTCGTGATATTGCACCGCGCGCGGCGGTGTTGGCGTTGGTGTTGCGATGCTTGGCGACCCAGTCGCCGCCGATTGTGCAGATTGGTCGGCGAGTAGCGGTGGCGTTGCTACTACCGCCACTGAGGCGATTGCGCCAAGCATCCACCGTCGCCGAAGTTGTGCGAATTTTTTCATTGCCGCATCCCCCAGAAGTGATTGAACATCGGATAGAGCCTATAATATACACCAACTCGCCGCCGTTGCAGCCGAAACTACCCGCCCGCCATGCCGCCTGAAACCATTATTTTAGTGGACGGATCCTCGTTCTTGTTCCGCGCCTATCACGCGCTGCGCGAGCCGTTGACTACTTCGGATGGGCGCGCCACCCACGCGGTGTTTGGGGTTATCAACATGCTGCGCAGTTTGCAAAAGGAATATCAGCCGACCCGACTGGCGATGGTGTTAGACGCCAAGGGCAAGACCTTTCGCCACCAAATGTATGCGCAATACAAAGCCAATCGTCCGCCGATGCCGGATGATTTGCGTGTGCAGCAGGAATATGTGAAAAAAATTATTGTCGCCTTGGGCATCCAGTTGGTGTGCATTCCCGGGGTGGAAGCCGACGATGTAATCGGCACTTTGGCGCGCACCGCCAGCCAACAGGGTTTCCATACCTTGATGCTCAGCGGCGACAAAGATTTGACGCAGTTGGTGAGCGCACAAGTGGAGATGGTGGATACCATGCACAATGTGCGGCTGGATGTGGATGGCGTGCGGCAAAAGTTTGGCGTGCCGCCGCAGCAAATGGTGGAGTTTCTGGCGTTGACCGGCGACGCTGCGGATAACATTCCCGGCATCCCCAAAGTTGGTCCGAAGACGGCGGTGAAATGGCTAACCGAATTCGGCTCGTTGGCGCAACTGGTGACGCGCGCGGAGGAGATAAGCGGCAAGGTCGGCGAGTCGTTGCGGGAAAATCTGCAGCAACTGCAATTATCGCGCCAACTCGCCACCATTCGCTGCGATGTGCCGCTGGATGTGCAACTGGACGATTTGCGCTTGCAGCCGCCGCACACCGAGAAACTGCGCGAATTGTATACCGATCTGGAATTTCGCTCGTGGCTGAAACAATTGGACGGGGACGGCGCGACCTCAGCGGCGGCGACCGCGACCGCAAAAGACGGCAACGCGCCCGCGCATGCGCGCTACGAAATCATCACCGACGCTGAAACTTTGGAGCGGTGGCTGCAGAAATTATCCGCCGCGGAGATTTTCGCGTTAGACACCGAAGCCTCTTCATTGCAGGCGCACCAAGCCGATTTGGTGGGCATCTCGTTCGCCATCGCCGCGGGCGAAGCCGCCTATTTGCCGCTCCAGCATCGCTATGCGGGCGCGCCGCCGCAACTGCCGTTGGCGCGCAGTTTGGAAAAACTGCGCCCGCTGTTAGAAAGCCCGCAGCACGCCAAAACCGGGCAGAATCTCAAATACGATATGGAAGTGCTGTCGCATCACGGCATCCACCTGCGCGGCATCACCCACGACACCATGCTGATGTCGTATTTGTTGGAAGCCGGCAATTCGCGCCACGACCTAAACACGCTCGCGCTTAAGCACCTCGGCTATGAAACCATCTCATTTTCTGCGCTCGCCGGCAGCGGCAAGAAGCAACTGACCTTTGACCAAATTGAGATTGAACAAGCCGCCCACTACGCCGCCGAAGACGCTGACATTACGCTGCGGCTGCACCAATTATTGGCGCCGCGCTTGGCAAAAGACGCCGCGCTCGCCAAGTTGTTTGAGGAGATTGAAAAGCCGTTGCTGAAGGTGCTGGCGCGCGTGGAGCGGCATGGCGTGAAGGTGGATAGCGCGATGCTGCGCCAGCAAAGCGCCGCCATCGCCGACCGTTTGGCGAAATTGGAAGCGCGCACCCACGCCGCCGCCGGTGAGGTTTTCAATATCGCTTCGCCGAAGCAAATTCAGCAAATTCTGTATCACAAGCAGGGCATTCCGGTGCTGCGAAAAACCCCCAAGGGGCAGCCTTCCACAGCCGAAGATGTGCTGCAAGAACTGGCGCACGAACACGAGTTGCCGCGCTTGATTTTGGCGCATCGCAGCCTCGCCAAACTCAAAAGCACTTATACCGACAAACTGCCGCAACTGGTCAATCCGCACAGCGGGCGCATTCACACTTGCTATCATCAAGCGGTCGCCGCCACCGGGCGGCTGTCGTCGTCCGACCCCAATTTGCAGAATATCCCGGTGCGCACCGCCGAGGGGCGGCGCATCCGCGAAGCCTTCATCGCCGAAGCCGGCTGCGTGTTGGTGTGCGCGGATTATTCGCAAATTGAACTGCGCATCATGGCGCATTTGTCCGCCGACGCCGGGCTGAATGAAGCCTTCAATCAAGGGCTGGATGTGCATACCGCCACCGCCGCCGAAGTGTTTGGCGTGGCGTTGGATAAGGTCAGCGCGGAACAGCGGCGGCGCGCCAAAGCGATTAATTTCGGCTTGATTTATGGCATGTCGGCGTTCGGCTTGGCAAAGCAACTCAATATAGAACAGCAGCAGGCGCGCGCCTATATTGAGATTTATTTTCAGCGCTACCCGGCGGTCAAGCAGTATATGGAGCGCATCAAAACCGTCGCGCGCGCACAAGGGTATGTGGAAACTTTGTATGGTCGGCGGCTGAATTTGCCGGAAATCAACGCCAAGAACGCGCAACGCCGTCAGTATGCGGAGCGCACCGCAATCAACGCGCCCATGCAAGGCTCGGCGGCGGATTTAATCAAAAAGGCGATGTTGGCGGTGGATGCGTGGATTCTCAGCGATGGCGACAAAGCCAGCGCCAACACGAAAATCATCATGCAAGTGCATGACGAACTGGTGTTGGAAACCGCGCAACCCCACGCCGAGCAAGTCGCCCGCACGGTGGCTGAAATTATGCAAACGGTCGCCACCCTAAAAGTCCCGTTGGTGGTGGACACCGGCATCGGTCGCAACTGGAAAGAAGCCCACTGAATCATCCGCCCGCCCGGTTGGATTCCTGCGTAGCTGAGTTGTATCAACAATGGTACAAACCATCCATTCGCCACGACCCGCATTGCTACGCCTGCTACTGCATCGGGGTGGCTTTTTCTGTTACAATGGCAACTTCATTACCCTAACCGGAGCGCGCGAATGGACACCACGCAAATGCTATTAATCCTGATGCCCCTTGCCATCGGATTGCAAACCTTCTGGATAGCCCATGCAATCAA
>JAHRAW010000089.1 GCA_020027415.1 Gammaproteobacteria bacterium | reverse complement strand
TAAGGCTTCGTATCACGTACCCGCATCCCAAAGCCCGCTGCATTTCATCCGCAATCCACTGATGAAGCGGGCGCAGTTTCTGGTTGCTGCGCGCTCCATGTTCAGTATATTTCGCGTAGGAAGCCTGCACCGCCAAAAGAAAGCGCTTCATCAATTGTGAAGCTGAATTATTTTCATTCATGATCGAAGTTCTGTAGCCAACTAACTCTGCGAGATGGTGTCATTTTTGATAGTAGCAATTGTCAAATTTAGCAATTAAAGCCCGGCGCCGCCATCAACTCCCGGGGCAACGTTTCAGTTGGGCGCGGTAGCGGGAGGCTTGTTTGGCGACTCGTTTTGCCACCGCGATTAACCATTTTTTTGTTTGGTAGGTGCCGCGCGCGTAGCCGCCCCAGCCTTCGTGGTAGGCAAGGTAGTGGCGGTATGCATCGTGCGCCGGGATTTTTAATCTGGCGCGCGTTTGCGCGTTATACCAGCCGATGAAATCCATCGCATCCTTGAACCGGTCGCGCTGCGCCAGCAAGCGGTTGGTGTGCTTTTTATACAGGCGCCAGGTGCTGTCTAACGCTTGCGCGTAGCCGAACGCCGAGGAGGGTCTCCACAACGGCAAGCCAAGAAACCGTTTGCGGTTCGGCTTGGCGTTGGCGTCAAAATTGGATTCTTGCTTCATAATCGCCAACAACACCGCCATATCGGCGTTCCATTTATTTGCCGCGCGGCGCGTATGTTTATACCAACTGGATTTTTGGGTGAATATTTTGCAGGCGTTGTCGGTGCGCTTCGGCGCGGTCGCGCACCCCGCAACCACCACCGCTAACATCACTACGACCCACAGCCCCGCCGCCGGAGAGCGCATGCGTCCGCGCCAACGCCAACGCATCCGACTCGGCAAATTCATTTCAGGGTGGATGGGATTTTGTCGGCGCATGGCAAAAGTTATGGTTTTGCGAGGCTTGCTTGCGTGGGCGATTCATTGCTTAGGCGGCGGGAGTGGGCGTGTGCAACGCCTTGGCGTCAACCGCGACCGGCGGCGGCACGCGCGGCAACAGCAACGCCGCCACACAAACGAGGGCGGCGGTCACGGCTAACAACAGAAACAGTCCGTTCAATTGCCCGGTTTGCCGATGCACGGCGGAAACCAATATCACGCCGACTGGACCGGAGATGAAGAACAACACGAACTTGAGCCCAAACACCAACCCATAATGCTGGCTCGGCGTGTAGCGCGCCAGCAACATGTTTTCCGCCGGCAACGCGCTCGCCTCAAACGCCGCCACCGCACACAACACCGCCACTAAATAGAGTTCGCCGAAATAAGTCGCCGCCGCCAACAAGAATATGAGGACGACAAAGTGATACCGGTAAACGGATTTGAGGTTGCAGCGATCCGCTAACGCGCCGCCGACAAACTGAAATAAGCCGCCGATTCCATAAATCAACGCCACATAAAAACCCACCGTTTTTAAGTCCGCGATGGCGTTCGGTTCAAGCCGCACCGAGAGCACTTTTGGCATCGCTGTTTGCATCGCATGGTAGATTAAGCCGGCAACGGTAAGACAAAACAACAATATCAATACCGGCTTGGCGCCGGAAGGCTTGGCGTTGCGGTCGGGGGTCGCTTGCCGGGCGGGCAGCGCCGAGGTGCGCGGCGCGCGTCCGCGCAAACCGATTAACATCGCCACGCCGGTTGCCATCACCACCACCCCCGGCAACACAAAGGCAAGAAAACTTCCACCCACCGACGCCAACAAGCCGCTCACCACGCCAGCCAACGCCGCGCCGAGACTGCCGAATAGCCCATTGATTGCCAGCGCTTTGCCACGGTGCGTGTCGCTGTTGCGAATCACCATCGGAATGCCGATGGGATGATAAATGGCGGCGAATAAACCGATTCCCATCAGCGCCAACAGCAGGCTCAGCGGTTGCTCGGCAAACCCGGCGGCGATGGAACTCGCCCCCATGCCCAAAAAATAAATCACTAACATGCCGCGCGCGCTCCACCGATCTCCCAACCAGCCGGCGACGATGGCGAACGCGCCCACCAATAATGCGCCGGGCGTCCACAGTTCAAGGAGTTCGTGGTACGGCCGCCGCCACTCCACTTCAAGCGACAAAACAATGGTAAAATAGAACGCCGTGAACATGTGAAAATAGGCATGCCCCAGCGCCGAATACAACATCACCGAAGTTTTGGACATCGCTTTTTCCCGCTTGTGGTTTATGTCGCGCGTGGCGGCAAACCGCGTTTTCAGGCGGCGGTTGCGCGCTCAGGCAAACAATCATCGGCTTGCATTTTACCGCCCTTCGGCGGTCTGATTCTCTTCAAGCGGCAAAAAATATGCGCCTTCGCCTGATTAACCAAGCGACCGCTAACTTGACTTGCAAACTGAGTTTGCTGGCGTTGGCGACGTTGTTCGTTGTCCTCAGCCGCGCAACGTTGGCGGCGTTGCCGGTGGCGGTGGACGAATCTCCGTTGCCCAGTTTGGCGCCGATGTTGGAGAAAACGCAGCCCGCGGTGGTCAATCTTTCCACCACCACAACCGCGCGCCTACAATTTCGCCAAAACCCATTGTTGCGGGATCCGTTTTTTCGCCGCTTTTTTGACTTCCAGCCACAACGCCGCCCAAGCAGCAGCCTCGGCTCCGGGGTGATCGTGGATGCGAACAAGGGATATATCATCACCAATCACCACCTGATTGATAAAGCCGATAAAATCACGGTGACCACCCAAGACGGGCGCACGTTGCCGGCTGAATTGGTGGGCTCGGACGCCGACAGCGATGTGGCGGTCATCCAAGTAGCCAGTCGGCAACTTTCCGAAATCCCGCTTGGTGATTCTGCGGCCTTGCGCGTCGGCGATTTTGTGGTCGCCATCGGCAACCCGTTTGGGCTCAGCCAGACGGTCACTTCGGGCATCGTCAGCGCGTTGGGGCGCAGCGGCTTGGGAATTGAAGGGTATGAGGATTTCATCCAAACCGACGCATCCATCAACCCCGGCAATTCCGGCGGCGCGCTGGTGGATTTACGCGGTCGTCTCATCGGCATCAACACCGCCATTTTTTCCCGTAGCGGCGGCAGCATCGGCATCGGTTTCGCCATTCCTATCAATATGGTGAAAGAGTTGATGGCGCAACTGATCACGCACGGCAATATCAAGCGCGGCTTGTTGGGGGTGACCATGCAAGATTTAACCCCGTCGCTTGCCGACGCTTTCGCGCTCAGCGGCAAGAAAGGCGTGCTGATTACCCAAGTGTCGGCCGGCTCAGCCGCCGAACAAGCCGGGCTTCAGGAGGGAGATGTGGTGGTCAAGTTGAACGACTCGCCGATTCACGACAGTTCCGACCTGCGCAACGCCATCGGCTTGTTGCGCGCCGGCAGCAAAGCAACGGTGCAATTCTACCGCGACGGCAAACTGCAATCCGTGCAGACGCGAATCAAACAAGCCGAGCCGCAAATCATCGCGCGGCTTGCCGGCGCCCGCTTTCGCAGCGTGGCGCCGAACGCGCAACGGCAGGGCGGCGTTGAAGTGGTTGCAGTCCAACCCGGCAGCCCGGCGGCGCGTTCCGGCTTGGTGGAAAAAGATCTCATTCTCAGCATCAATCGGCGCGCGGTTAACAGTCTGGAAGCAATGGAACAGGCGATGCAACGCGCCGCCGGGGCGTTGCGGATTCGGCTGTTGCGAAACAATCGTATGGTGTTGTTGGTAATTCAATAACCGCCGACCAACCATGCGCCGCATAACGACCGCCGCCGGTTATTTTAGTGACCGATGTTTTGGTGACCGGCGTTTTGGTGACCGATGAAGCCGGCGGCGAAATCGGTTCGGCGGTTTCCACAAAAATTGTAGGCGTTGCCATGACTGAATACCTGATTGCCCCTTCCATCCTGTCCGCCGACTTGGCTCGCTTGGGCGAAGAGGTGGAGCATGTGCTCGCCGCCGGCGCCGACCTGGTGCATTTTGATGTGATGGACAACCATTATGTTCCCAACCTCACGCTCGGTCCGCTGGTGTGTGAGGCGTTGCGGAAACACGGCGTGACTGCGCCGATTGATGTGCATCTGATGGTCAAGCCGGTGGATCGCATCATTCCCGATTTCGCCGCCGCCGGCGCCAGTTATATCACCTTCCACCCGGAAGCCTCCGAGCATATTGACCGTTCGCTGCGGCTGATTCGCCAGAGCGGTTGCAAAGCCGGCTTGGTGTTCAACCCGGCGACGCCGCTGGAGGTGCTTTCTTATGTGATTGAACAAGTGGATATGGTGTTGCTGATGTCGGTCAACCCCGGCTTCGGCGGGCAGACTTTTATCGCCTCCACGCTGGGCAAATTAACCGAAGCGCGGCGCATCATTGCGCGTAGCGGGCGCGCCATCCGCTTGCAAATTGACGGCGGCGTCGCGGTGCACAATATCGCCGCCATCGCCGCCGCCGGCGCCGATACTTTTGTCGCCGGCAGCGCCATCTTCGGCGCCGCCGCGAAGTCACCGCGCGACCCTCATCGCTATAACAGCGTGCTTGCCGCCATGCGCGCGCAACTGGCGAGCGTGGCGGCCGGCGAGCCGAAATAATTAATCGGCTGGACGC
>JAHRAW010000087.1 GCA_020027415.1 Gammaproteobacteria bacterium | reverse complement strand
GGGAGCGAAGCTTATTGCCAAGGGGCGGATGTGGCAACTATCCTACCCATATTTAGCGGGATGTCAACTTAAATTCTTTTATTTTTCTCACCTTTCTGATAGTACTCCATCAAAATCTGCGCCACTTCCGGGCGTGAAAATTCCGGCGGCGGCGTGTTGCCGTTGCTTAACATTTCGCGCACCTTGGTGCCGGATAACAACACAAAATCATCGTTGCGGTGATTCGGCGCTTCTCGCATCATCACCACTTTGTGCAATCTTTTAGAATAGGCGGTATGGTCGGCGCGAAACAGTTCTATTGCCAGCGCCCCCGCCGGCACTTCATCATCAAAAATAGTTTGCGCGTCAAACGCGCCGTAGTAGTCGCCTACGCCGGCGTGGTCGCGCCCCACGATGAAATGCGTCGCCCCCATGTTCTGCCGAAACACCGCGTGCAATACCGCTTCTCTCGGTCCGGCGTATAGCATGTCAAAGCCATACCCGGTGATCATCACGCTGTTCGGCGGAAAATAACGCTCCACCATCTTGCGAATGGCGGCTTCGCGCACTTCCGCCGGCAGGTCGCCGGGCTTCAGTTTCCCCAATAGCATGTGAATGACGCAGCCGTCGGCTCCGACTCGCTGCATGGCGATGCGGCACAGTTCCTCGTGCGCCCGATGCATCGGGTTGCGCGTCTGAAAAGCCACCGTTTTCCGCCAGCCATGGGCTTGAATGCGCGCCCTAATTTGAACTGCGGTGCGGAAGGTGGCGGCGAACTCGGTTTCAAAGTAACTGAAATTGAGCACCCGAATGCTTCCGGAAAGCGCGATTCTGCCCTGCGCAAGAAACTCGGCGACCCCGGGATGCGCAGTCTCCACGCAGCCATACACCTTTTCGCAGATGGTTGCCATTTCCGCTTCGCTGAAGGTTTCAATCGCCGCCACTTCCATCACCGCCAACGCCGGATTGCCGGTCACATTGGGGTCGCACAACGCGATGCAATCGCCGGCTACGATATGCGCCGCCGATTCAACCAGACACAACACCGGGATGGGCCAAAACAAGCCGCAACGGGTATGCATGGACTGCGCGACGCGCAGCGCATCCGCCTTGTTCATAAACCCGGTCAACGGGTTGAAATAACCGCCTCCCAACATCACCGCGTTGGCGCTGCCAGCCGAACTCATTAATACGGACGGCAGGGTGCGCGCGCGCACTGCCAGCGCCGCGTTTTCCGCGGGGTCGGCGACATGCAACGGATTCAGGGAATCCGAGCCGTGCGGTTTAATCATAATCCGGGCGTTGAGCTTGCGTTCGCCATGGGGGGTCGCGAATGGAAATGATGGCGTGGGGAAATGATGACTCGGAGAATTATGGCTTTGCAGATTGGGCGACTTGGCGGCGCGCGCGCACCGCTTCGGCCAGTTCGGCGAGCATTTTTTCGGTGGTTTGGATATCAATGCACGCATCGGTAATGCTTTGCCCGTAGCGCAGCGGGTTGCCGTTGGTCGCATCTTGTCGCCCCGCCACCAGATGGCTTTCAATCATCACCCCGAAGATGCGCGGGTCACCGCGGGCGATTTGCGAAGCCACATGCGCGCATACGCTGACCTGATTTTCTGGAATCTTGCGGCTGTTGGCGTGGCTGAAATCAATCATCACCCGCGCCGGCAAGCCGGCCGCTTGTAGTTTTTCGCTCGCCTCGTTGACGCTTACGGCGTCGTAGTTGGGGGTTTTGCCGCCGCGCAGAATGATATGGCAATCGTTGTTTCCCGCAGTGGTGTAAATCGCCGAATGCCCGGCTTTGGTCAGCGACAGAAAATGATGCGGTCGGCTGGCAGCCCCAATTCCGTCCACCGCAATATCCAGGTTTCCGTTGGTGCCGTTCTTCAGCCCCACCGGACAGGAAAGCCCGGACGACAACTCGCGGTGCACTTGGCTTTCGGTGGTGCGCGCGCCGATGGCGCCCCACGAAATCAAGTCGGCGACATATTGCGGCGTGATGATATCCAGATATTCGGTGCCGGCTGGAACGCCCATTTGATTGAGGTCAAGCAACAATCGGCGCGCCAAGGTCAGCCCCTTGTTGATATCAAAAGTATCATTCAAATCCGGGTCGTTGATCAATCCTTTCCAGCCCACGGTGGTGCGCGGCTTCTCAAAATAAACGCGCATGACAAGCAGCAGATGGTCGCGATGCCGCTGTATTAACGGCGCCAGCCATTTGGCGTAGTCCAGCGCCGCTTGCGGGTCGTGGATTGAACAAGGACCGGTGACCACCAAAATCCGATCATCCCGCCCCGCCAAAATGCGATGAATGTCCTGTCGCGTGTTGAGCGTGGTGTGAATTGCCGGCTCGGTCAGCGGCAACTTCTCAATCAGCGCATCTGGATTGATCACATAGTCTATGCTGGTGATTCGCAGATCATCGGTGGCGGAAGGTTTCACGAGATTCTCTCTGGGCTGGGCGTGATTTTGTGCAGGAAACGAGGTACGCGAGGCGCGAATTGTATGCGCAGTGCGCATCATTGTCCACTTGGCTTGTTGGCTGACCGCCATGAAAGGAAGAAGAAAAATTAAAACCGCAAAGCCCGACAGCAAAGCCACTGGTTGCCGCCCTTCACGCCGCAAAGCGGAAACCGATGCGCCGAGCAATAGCGGCGGTCGGGCGGGCTTTTGACCGGGCGGCGGTAACGCGGTATAATCGCGTGGTTTCAAGCCGCGCCGTGGTTGCTTTGCGTGGGCGGCGCCTAATTCCCAAGCCCCAATCGCGGAAAACAACCGCTACCCGAGGATCTCATGGCCGTACAAAAAAGCCGTAAAACCCCATCCAAGCGCGGTATGCGCCGCGCGCATGACTCGCTGAATCAAACGACCCTTTCCGTTGATTCGGTTACCGGCGAACTGCATCGCCGCCATCACATGACCGCCGACGGATATTATCGCGGCAAGAAAGTGGTCAAACATGGCGAGGGCGGCGAAGATTCATAGTCTGGCTGGCAGGTTGCGCGCCGCCGCCGACCGGCCTTCCTTGCCGCCCCATTTTTCTGAAATCCAGCCGCCACCGCGTACGCATCCATGATTACCATCTCCATTGACGCGATGGGCGGCGACCGCGGCTTGCCGGCGACCATTCCAGCGGCGCTTGAAGTGCTAAATCGGCACGCGGATGTGACCTTGATTTTGGTGGGCGACCGCGCGCGCATTGAACGGCAACTATCCGCGGCGGGCGCGCCGACGAGCGAGCGGTTGCGTGTGGTGGGCGCCAGCGAAGTCGTCGGCATGAGCGAATCTTCGGCGTCGGCTTTGCGCAAGAAAAAGGATTCGTCCATGCGGGTGGCGATTAATCTGGTGCAAGACGGCGTCGCCGATGCCTGCATCAGCGCCGGCAATACCGGGGCGTTGTTGGCGACCGCTCGGTTTGTTTTGAAAACCATTCCCGGGCTCTCCCGCCCGGCGATTTGCACGGCGTTGCCGCGGGTGCGCGGGCATACTTATATGTTAGACCTCGGCGCCAATGTGGATAGCCCGGCGGAAATTCTGTTTCAGTTTGGGCTGATGGGCTGCATGTTAATCAGTTGCTTAGACGGCAAGGCGTCCCCGTCGGTCGGGTTGCTGAATATCGGCGTGGAGGATGTCAAAGGCAACGACACCATCAAGGCGGCGGCGGAACTGTTCAAGCGCAGCGACCTCAACTATGTCGGCTATATTGAAGCCGATGACATTTATGCCGGCGACACCGATTTGGTGGTATGCGACGGCTTTGTCGGCAATGTCGCGCTCAAAGCCGCCGAAGGCGTCGCGCAGATGATCACGGCGACCATTCGTGAAGAGTTTTGCCGCAATATCGGCGCGCGTTGCGCCGCTTTGCTCGCCAAGCCGGTGCTCCGTTCCATCCACCAACGGCTGGACCACCGCCGCTATAACGGCGCCAGTTTGCTAGGGTTGCGCGGCACGGTGGTGAAATCCCATGGCGGCGCCGATGTGATGGGCTTTCGGTGCGCGGTGGAAGTCGGCATTCAGGAAGTGCGAAAAGGATTGGTGCGGCGAATTGAGAAATTCCTCATCGAGCGCTCCGCCGCGGCGACTTTCCCGCCCTCTACTTCTGCTACCTCTGAGTCTGAATGCGCATCCACCTGAACGCTTGCCAACCCATTCCTCCCCATGAAATTTTCGCGCATCATCGGTACCGGCGGCTATCTGCCCGAGAAAGTCCTGACCAATCGGGAACTTGAATCCATGATTGACACCACTGAGCAATGGATCATGTCGCGCACCGGGATTAGCGAGCGCCGCATTGCCGCTGATGATGAGTTCACCGTGGACCTTGCCGAGCACGCCGCGCGCCAAGCGATTGACGCCGCCGCCATCAACCCGCGCGAGATTGATTTAATCGTGCTGGCGACCACCACCGCCGACCAAGTTTTCCCAAGCACCGCCTGCCTGTTGCAACATCGTTTAGGGCTGGAAGGGTGTCCGGCTTTTGATGTGCAAGCGGTGTGCGCCGGCTTCATCTTTGCCTTAGGCGTGGCGGACAACTTTGTGCGCAGCGGCGCGTCCCGCTGCGCGTTGGTGGTCGGCGCCGAAACTTTTTCACGGATTATTGATTGGAGCGACCGGCGCACTTGTGTGCTGTTTGGGGACGGCGCCGGCGCGGTGGTGCTGACCGCTGATTCGCAGCCCGGCGTGCTGTCCACCCATTTGCACAGCGATGGAAAATATAAAGATTTGTTATGCGTGCCGGTGGGCATATCGCGCAATTTCAGCAAAGTGCAAGCCGGCGCCGCCTATACCACCATGCAAGGCGGCGAAGTCTTTCGCTGGGCGGTCACCGCGATGAGCGACCTCATTGACGAAGCCTTAACCGCCAATCGTCTGCACAAAGAGCAACTGGATTGGCTGATTCCGCACCAAGCCAATATCCGCATTATTGAGGCGGTGGGCAAGCGCGCCGGCATACCGAAACACAAAGTGGTGGTGACCGTGCAGCAGCATGGCAACACCTCGGCCGCTTCGGTGCCGTTGGCGCTGGATCAAGCGGTGCGCGATGGGCGCGTGACCGCCGGGCAATATGTACTCTTGGAAGGCTTCGGTGGCGGCTTCACCTGGGGCTCGGCGTTGCTTAAAATGTAGGTCAACCAGCCCCGTTGTCACCGCAAGCCCGGCCGCCTACTCGCCGCTCCATACTCGTTTATTGACAACCAAAAATAGCCACATGAACAATCTCCTCAGCGGGCAAATTTGTCTGGTCACCGGCGCCACCCGCGGCATCGGCAAAGCCATTGCGCTGGCGTTGGGCGGGCAGGGCGGCACGGTGGCGGCGACCGCCACCAGCGCCGCCGGCGCCGCCACCATCAGCGAATATCTCGCCGCCGCCGAAATCCCCGGCGCTGGTTTGGTATTAAATGTCACCGAGGAACAGTCGGTCAGCGCGTTGTTGGCATCGGTTGCCGAAGCGTTTGGCGCGCCGTCGGTGTTGGTCAACAACGCCGGCATCACGCGGGATAATCTATTGTTGCGGATGAAAGAAGCGGAGTGGGATGAAATTATGGACACCAACCTGAAATCGGCTTATCGCTTATGCAAGGCGTGTTTGCGCGGCATGAGCAAAGCCCGTTTTGGCAGAATTATCAACATCGTTTCGGTGGTGGCGGCGAGCGGCAACGCCGGGCAAAGCAACTACGCCGCCGCCAAAGCCGGGCTGCTCGGCTTCACCAAATCTCTGGCGCAGGAAGTCGCCGCGCGCAATATCACCGTAAACGCCATCGCGCCGGGCTTTATTGACACCGATATGACCAAAGCGCTCAGCGCGGCGCAGCGCGAAGCGTTGCGCGCAAAAATCCCGTTGGCAAGATTTGGCGCGCCGCAAGATGTGGCGGGCGCGGCGGTTTTCCTTGCCTCGGCGATGGGAGATTACATCACCGGCGCCACCTTGCATGTCAATGGCGGGATGCTGATGGCGTAAATTTCCCGCTTTGTGGCGGTGCGCTTTGTTACGAGGGTTAGCGCGCGACAGACCAACCCGCTGAAGCCCGCTGGCTTGCGCCCGCCCGCCGCCGGCTATGTAAAGCGCATGCCTTTTCATCGCAATTGGGGCAAACTGCACTTTTGGCGGTGCCCCTTTTGGCATTGCCCGCCATTTCTCAAAAGCACAAATCAATTATGAAGTTCCCAACCACCCAAGGCTTGACTCACTATGAAATTTCCTAACTGCTCACTCATCAGGTTGCCCGTTCCCGTGCTTACCCCCCCCCAATTTCGACTAACTTCGGCTAACTGCCGCCGATGTTTGACCAACTTACGCGCTCGCTTCGCCCATGCCGGCGGTGCTTTCGTGTTGGCGGTTCTGCTTGCGTTCGCGCCGGCGCATGCGCACCATACGCCCACCCATAACTACGACCTCACCGAACAAGAATACCGATCCTTATTCACCACCAGGATTACTGAGTATCAGTTGGGGCTCCTCGTTGGTCGCCTGCGCCGCGATTACCGCCGCTTGATAACCAACTTTATAGAAGCGGATTTTATACAAGATATGTCGATCCCCTTTATCAGTTGTTCTCCCGGCGGCGCCGCGGAAAGTTCACTGGCGGCGTGCCTGTTTAGCACAGCCACCCTCGATCGCTTCGGAGTTCGAGAACAAGCTGATCCCGGACGCCCTCGGCGGGGGGCAGCTCCTCATGCCCGGTGACGTGGTTGTGATGAGCGGCATGATTGCCGTCAGTGATGG
>JAHRAW010000084.1 GCA_020027415.1 Gammaproteobacteria bacterium | reverse complement strand
GTTGAAGTGCGCAGCAAATACAGCGATTCCCACCTTGGTCATATCTTCATCGATGGTCCCGCGCCCACCGGCTTGCGTTACTGCAGCAATTCCGCTTCGCTACGTTTCATCGCCGCCACGCAACTGGAACAAGAAGGCTATGGCGAATATACGAAGTTGTTTGAATGAAGCGAACTTAACCGTAGCCGGATCGTCGGAGTCGGCAAACTAACGCGCAAACAAACCCATTTCGCGCCGCCCGGTTACAAACTACCGGCGCGCGCGTTGCCGCACCGCTTCAAATAAAAACAACGCCGCGGCGACCGAAACATTCAGACTGGACACATTTGCCGCCAGCGCCAGTGGAATGCGCGCCAGTTGGTCGCAGTGTTGGCGGGTGAGACGCCGCAACCCGCCGCCCTCAGCGCCGATGACAATCGCCGTATCCACTTGCAAATCCACCTCATATAAGGTGTGCGCGGCGTCCGCATCGCCGCCGGTAATCCAAACTCCGCGCTGTTGCAAATCATGCATGGTGCGCGCCAGATTGGCGACATAAAACACCGGCACCCGCCCCACCGCGCCGGCCGCCACGCGGGTCACGCTGGCGGTAATTGGGCAGGCGCCGTGTTTCGGCACAATTACCGCATCCACCGCAGCACCCGCGGCGCTGCGTATACATGCCCCAAGATTGTGCGGATCCTGAACTTGATCCAGAATCAGCAACAACGCCGGGCGCATAAGTCGCTCCAAAACGCGGTGTAAGGTCGGTTGTTGGTCGGGCGTAGCGCGGCGGACGCGCGCGATAACGCCTTGGTGGCGGACTCCGCCCGCCCATTGTTGCAGTTCATCGCGGTCTGCTTGACGGCATGCAATTCCGGCTTGGGCAAGCGCCTGCTGCAAACCCTTCTGCCGTAGGTCATGCCGACGCCGCTCCAACAACACTTCAACTACATCCGCCTTGCCGCTCTCCGCCGGCGCTTGCGTCAATAGCGCCTGCACTCCATGAAAGCCGCATACGATGTCCTCGGCGGAACGCTTCGGCTTAGACTTCGGCTTAGGATTAGGCTTAGTCGCCGGCTTGGTTGGTTTTGTTACCACGATGTTTTTGCTTGCCGCGCTTGGTCGATTTGCCAGTTGGCGGCGGCGCGCGGTCGGCGCATAACTCAAAATCAATTTTCGCATGCTCCAGATTGACCCGCGCCAGTTTGACTCGCAGCGGGTCGCCCAAGCGGAATCGTCGCCCGCTGCGTTCGCCGACCAGTTGAAAGCGCGGCGGGTCGTAACGGTAGTACTCATCGCCGAGCGTGGTGATATGGATCAAGCCGTCTACGAATAACTCCTGTAACTGCACGAACAGCCCGAACTCCTGTACCCCGGAAATCACCCCGTCAAACTGCTCGCCGATCTTAGCCTGCATGAATTCCGCTTTTAGGTGGGCAATCACCTCGCGGCTTGCCTCTTCCGCTCGTCGCTCGGTGAAGGAACACTGCGCGGCGATTTTGCTAAGCTCGCTTTGCGGCGGCATGGGCGCGGGCGCCGGCGCCGCTTGGCGATCTAAAAGTTGCCGTATTTGGCGATGCACGATTAAATCGCTATAGCGTCTAATCGGCGAGGTGAAATGGGTGTAACTCGGATAGCCCAGCGCAAAATGCCCGTGCTGTTCACAGCCATATACTGCCTGACTCAGGCTGCGTAGCAAGAGCGTTTGCAGCAACGGGGCGAGCTCCGGTTTGCCGGCAACGGACTGCATCAGGCGCGCATAATCCGCCGCCTTCGGTTGCGCGCCGCCGTCCAGCGTCAATCCCATGCCGCCGATAAACCGGCGCAAATCAAGCACGGCTTGGTCGGTGGGTCCGGCGTGGTTTCGGTAGATGGTTTGATTGCCTAAATGCTGCCGCACATAGCGCGCCGCGCACACATTGGCGGCTAACATGCACTCTTCAATCAATCGGTGCGCTTGATTGCGTTGTCGTCGCGTGATGCAGCTGATTTTCTGCTGTCGGTCAAACTGAATATCGGCTTCCGGGAACTCAAAATCAATGCTACCGCGTTGCCGCCGTTGCGCCGCCAACAACTGATAAATTGCGTATAGATTGTCCAGATGCGGCGCGAGTTGCCGCCAGCGGTGGCGCAGTTCGGCCTCCCGTTGCTCCACGATTTTATGGACGATGGTGTAGGTCAAGCGCGCTTGCGAACGCATCAGCGCGGGATAAAATTGGTAGCGCGTGATCTCGCCAGCCGCGTTGCAATGCATATCGCAAACCAGGCAATAGCGGTCTTGTTCCGGGTTGAGCGAACAAATGCCGTTGGCTAACTCAGGCGGCAACATCGGCAGTACGCGGGTGGGAAAATATACCGAGTTGCCGCGCTTGCAGGCTTCGCGGTCCAGCGCGGTATCCGGCTTCACATAATGACTGACATCGGCAATGCCGACCACCAACCGCCAGCCATCGCCGCGCGGTTCGCAGTACACCGCATCATCAAAATCCTTCGCTTGTTCGCTGTCAATGGTCACCAGCGGCAAGTCGCGCAAGTCATGTCGGCGCGGCGCTGGTGCCACCCCCTGCAACGCGCGGTGCATGCTTTTCAACTGCGCGGATACTTCCGCAGGCCAGTCGGTGGGGATGGCGTATTTACGAATGGCGATTTCCGTTTGCATGCCGGGCTGCCGGCGCTTGCCTAACACTTCCACGATCTTGCCGGCCGCGTGCGGGTGCTCCACCGGATGCCGCACAATCGTAGCCACCACCATATCGCCATGCTCCGCGCCATGGCGGCAAGCGCTGGGAATGGTGATATCCCGGGCATAACGTGCATCGTGCGGCAGCACAAAACTGGCGCCGTTCTCCACATGAAAATGCCCAACGATTTCGCGGCGGCGGTCAATCATCACCTCAATCACGACGCCTTCCTTGCGCCCGCGTTCGTCAATTCGTTTGCACCGAGCCAGCACGCGGTCGCCATGCAAGACCTTATGCATCTGCCGAGGAGACAGGAATAAATCTTCCGCATCGCCGTCCACCATGACAAACCCGTAGCCGTTGGCGTGCCCGCTGACTCGCCCGTTTACGACATCGGTTTTTTGCGGCAACGCATAGCGTCCGCGGCGATCTTTGGTGACGATACCGTGCCGCTGCATGCGCTCCAGACGACCGCTGAGCGCATCTTCGGCGGCTTTCAATTTCAAGTTAAACTGCGCGTGGATTTGCTTGCAGGTCACCGGCTGCCGGCAGTCGGCGAGAAATTGCAACAGCAACGCTCGTGACGGAACCGCAATGCCCGAGTCATCGGCAGGACGAAAATCCTCGCTTATGTTGGGCGGGTGCGGCGGCATTTTGCAGGTCAATCGCCGAGGGGTCGGCTGGGAATGGGTGTAAAATAAGGTTGCTTAAACAATCGTGCGCCGATACAGACGACCTTGCCCGACACCAAGCATGCAGTGGAACAACGGCAAGGTAATGGGATCGCGCGCGCTTTGCGGTGGGCAAATCATAACACCAAACAGCAATGAAAATCGGCATCCCCAAAGAAGTCCACGAGTCTGAACGGCGGGTGGCTGGCACCCCCAGCGAGACCGCCCAACTGCGCAAACTTGGGCATCAAGTGTTGCTGGAATGCGGCGCCGGGGTTGCCGCCGGCTTTGCCGATGCGGATTATCAACAAGCCGGCGCGGTCATAGTGCCGGCGCCCGGCGCGCGGTCGCTGTGGCAGCAAGCCGAATTGATTTGCAAAGTTCGCCAACCGCAACAACACCCCGAGTTAGGCTTGCACGAAGCGAGTTTGCTCACCGCCGGCAAAACCCTGCTCAGTTTTTTCTGGCCCGCGCAAAACCCGCAACTGCTGAAACAAATCGCCGCGCAGGGCGCGACCGTGCTGGCGATGGATGCGGTGCCGCGCATATCGCGCGCGCAGAAAATGGATGCGCTGTCCTCGATGGCGAATGTCGCCGGCTACCGCGCCGTGCTGGAAGCGGCGCATCATTTCGGACGCTTTTTCACCGGACAAATTACCGCCGCCGGTAAAATCGCGCCGGCCAAAGTGATGGTAATCGGCGCCGGGGTGGCGGGGTTGTCAGCCATCGGCGCCGCGGTCAGCCTCGGGGCGATGGTGCGCGCCTTTGATACGCGCCTTGAAGTGAAGGAGCAAATCGCCAGTTTGAACGCCGAGTTTCTGGAACTGAATTTTGCCGAGGAGGGCGGCGGTCACGGCGGCTACGCCAAGCCCATGAGCGCGCAATTCATCCGCGCGGAAATGGCGTTGTTTGCCGCCCAAGCGCGCGAGGTGGATATCATTATTAGCACCGCATTAGTGCCGGGCAAGCCGGCGCCGAAACTAATCACCGCCGACATGGTCGCCGCCATGAAACCCGGCAGCGTCATCGTTGATTTGGCGGCTGAACAAGGCGGCAACTGTGAATTGACCGAAATGGGCGCGCTGACCACCCAGCACGGCGTCCACATCATCGGCTATACCGACCTGCCGGCGCGCATGGCAGCGCAGTCAAGCGAACTATACGCAGCCAATCTACGCCATTTAATCACCGAACTAACGCCGCAAAAAGACGGGAATTTGCGGCTGAATATGCACGACCCGGTCATCCGCGCCACCACCATCATCCATCACGGCAAGATTACTTGGCCACCACCGGCGGAACCTCCAAGATCAATCTCGGACGCCGATACTGAAACCAAAGCGAAACCCTCAGCCGAAACTCCTACCCCTACCCCGTCGCCGGCGACCGCCAAACCGATTGCTGTTGCGCGCCGCCGCGGGCTATTTACGGTAGGCGGACTGGCGCTCGGCATCGCCGCCATTTTGGCGATGGGCGCAGTGGCGCCGCCCTCGTTTATGAACCAATTCATCGTATTCGTGTTGGCTTGCTTCATCGGCTGGCAAGTGATTTGGAAAGTCACCGCGGCGTTGCATACGCCGCTGATGAGCGTGACCAACGCCATCAGCAGTATTATCGTCATCGGCGCGCTGTTGCAAAGCAACTCGCCGGACTGGCGCTGGCTGGCGTTATGCGCGCTGCTACTGGCTTCCATCAATATCGCCGGGGGCTTTCTGGTCACCCAGCGGATGTTGAAAATGTTTCGTAAATAGGCGCACTATGTTGCAAATCGTATCGCCGGGCATGGTCAACGCGGCTTATCTGGTCGCCGGCGTTTTCTTCATTCTCAGCCTCGGCGGGTTGAGCCATCAGCAAAGCGCGGCGCGCGGCAATCTGTATGGCGTCGCCGGCATGAGTCTGGCGCTCATCGCCACCCTCTTGAGCGACTCGGTCAGCCTATACACGTTGTTAGCAGTGCCGGCGGTGGTCGGCGGGGCAATCGGCGTGGGCTTGGCGTTGCGCGTGAACATGACCGCCATGCCGCAACTGGTGGCGATGTTGCACAGTTTTGTCGGCGCCGCGGCGGTGCTGGTTGGGTTGGTTACCTTCCTGGACAGCGGCGGACTCCATCTCGGTATAGAAAAAACCCTGCACCAAATTGAAATTTATATTGGCGTGTTAATCGGCGCGCTCACCTTCACCGGCTCGCTCATCGCCTTCGGCAAACTGCACGGCATCATCGGCAGCCTGCCTTTGATGTTGCCGGCGCGGCACTGGCTCAACCTCGCCATTCTGTTAGCGTGCGTTTATTTGGGCAAAGTCTTCATCCACGCCGATTCCATAGACGCCGGGCTGATGCCGTTATTGCTCATGACCGGGCTGGCATTGGCGCTTGGCGTGCTGATGGTGATGGCAATCGGCGGCGCTGATATGCCAGTGGTAATCTCCATGCTCAACAGTTACTCCGGCTGGGCGGCGGCGGCAACCGGCTTTATGCTGTCCAATCATCTGCTGATTATTACCGGTGCGCTGGTCGGCTCCAGCGGCGCGATTCTCAGCTACATCATGTGCCGCGCCATGAACCGCCGCTTCTTCAGCGTCATCCTGGGTGGTTTCGGCGGCGGTGGCGGCGGCGAGGCTGCCTCAGCCATACAAACGCACGGCGAAAGCGCCGCCATCAACGCCGCCGACGCCGCCGAACTGCTGCGCCAAGCGGCTTCGGTGGTCATCGTGCCGGGCTACGGCATGGCGGTCGCGCAAGCCCAGCATCCGGTGTCCGAATTAACCCGCCACCTGCGCGCTCAGGGTAGCCGCGTCACATTTGGCATTCATCCGGTGGCCGGGCGCATGCCGGGGCATATGAATGTGCTGCTGGCGGAAGCCAGAGTGCCGTATGACATCGTGCTGGAAATGGAGCCAATCAACCGGCAACTGAGCGAAACCGATGCGGTGCTGGTCATCGGCGCCAACGACATCGTCAACCCAGCCGCGCTTGACACCCCGAACAGCCCGATTGCCGGCATGCCAGTGTTGGAAGTCTGGAAAGCGCGGCAGGTCATCGTGCTAAAACGCAGTATGGCAAGCGGCTACGCCGGGGTGGACAACCCGCTGTTTTTCAAGGACAACACGCAAATGCTGTTCGGCGACGCCAAACAAAGCCTGGCACAGGTGCTGAGGCACTTAACCGGCGCCGCTTAAATCGGTGGCGCTTAACCGCCGCGCTCAATTAATCTTGGTGCCTCGGCATACGCCTTGGTGCACCGCCATCACCGCCGCCTCCACGCGGGACTGCACTTTCAGTTTGCGTAGAATCGCCTTCATATGCAGTTTGACCGTGCCATCGGATATATCTAAATTGCGGGCAATCACCTTGTTGCCTTGCCCTTCGGCGAGATGACCAAAAATTTCCATTTCGCGTGAGGTCAGTTGGCTAAATCGGCGGCACTCCTGCTTGGCGCTGGTGATTAACATCACAATCGGCGTGGCAATCTGTCGCCGCTGGAACTGTGCCAGCACTTCCAGCCCATGCACCTCCGGCATGCGCAAATCCAACAAGATGACATGCGGCTTGAACTGCACCGCTTGCGGCACTGCATCGCCGCCATCACTGGTGGCGACAATCTCTATGTTTCTGCGTTTCAGCAGACTCGCCAGACCTTCGCGAAACAAAGAATGATCGTCACTCAGCGGCACTCGCATGGCGGTTTGCGTCATTCACCGATGGGGAGTTGAAAGGATGGCAGAATCCGCGTGCCTTCGCCGGGCTCGCTCTCCGCCTGAAACTCGGCGCCGATGGCAACCGCCCGGCGCGCCATCATCGACAGACCGATATGTTCTCCCCGCGCTTCGCTAGCACGCGCAACGCGTAGCGTCAGATCCATGCCGACGCCGTCATCTTCAATCAACGCGGTTTATTTTTGCCCGTCATCCACGCGCAACAGCAAGCGCGCATTTTTTGCCTCGCGGTGCTGGCGGATGTTGGTTAACGCTTCCTGAATGATGCGGGTAATTTCCAGTGGCTGCGGCTGCGGGATTTCCGCCGCGCGCTCCTCTTGCTGATGCAACAGGTCATCCAGGATTCGCGCTTGAAAACGCAGCCCGACCATAGTCTGCGCCAACGAATCATGCAGTTCATTGGCAAGGTGAGTACGCTCGCGCATCCGCGAAAGCAGATCGGATTCCTGACCCAATTCAATTCTCGCAAACGCCAAGCCGATGTTCCTGCCAAGCGCATACAGCAGTTGGCTAAATTCATCTGGCAACGGGAATCGCCGACGGGCAAACCAAATGGCGCATTCTCCATATATCCGCTCGCCAAAACACATCGGTATATGGACGCGCTGAAAGTCGGCGGCGTTCTGGCTGAAGTCTGCGGAAATTTGATATAGCAAGCGCACGATATCGGTCTGCTCTTTGAGGCGGGCGGCTTGCTCAAGCAATTCCTGATTTTTCAGTTCGGCAAGCCATTCAAGCCACTCGGCGAGGCGATTGATATCGTCGGTCAACGCATACAAACCGCTGTATTTTGCCTCCAGCCGAGCGGAAAAATCACCTTGCCGAATGCGCGACGCCCAGTCGGCTGTGCGGTCAATCGGTTTCACCAGCGCGTTGTGATGCAGGGCAAAAAGCGCGCCGGCCAGCAACACCAGAGGGCGTTGACGCGCTTGACCACCGGGGTGTTGCGCGAGTGCTTGGCTGCGGGTTTCATCGCATTTTCATGAGATTGTCAGTTTCGCTGCATGCTCGGCGATGGCATGCCAACAGGCGCCGTTGCACAATTCCGAAGCGGCGATTTTCATATCCGATGCATGCGATATGGGCGGAGCATATTGATTATACTTGGTGACCTTTTTTGACAATCCACCCATGCCGAATCATCTGAAATTAGGAATCCCCAAAGGCAGTCTGGAGACGGCGACCAAAGAGTTGTTTTCCCAAGCCGGCTGGGACATCGCCACCCGCTCACGTAATTATTTCCCGTCCATAGACGACCCTGAAATCCGTTGCACGCTGGTGCGCTCGCAAGAAATGGGGCTTTATATCGCCAACGGTACGATTGACGCTGGCTTAACTGGGCAAGATTGGCTTGCGGAAACCGCAGCCGATGTGGCCGTGGTCAGCGAGCTGGTGTATTCCAAAGCCTCAAACAGCCCATGCCGCTGGGTGTTAATCGTCAAGCAAGATTCAGACATCCGCACGGTGGAAGACCTGCGTGGCAAACGCATCGCCACTGAACTGGTTGCCTTCACCAAAAATTTTCTCAAACAACGCAACATCAACGCCACGGTGGATTTTTCTTGGGGCGCAACGGAGGCAAAAGTGGTGGACGGGCTCGCCGATGCAGCGGTGGAAATCACCGAAACCGGGAGCACCATTCGCGCGCATGGGCTTAGGATTGTGTGCGATTTGTTGCACACCCACACGGTGTTTGTCGCCAACCACGAAGCGTTGCAGAACCCGTGGAAAAAACAGAAAATTGAGAATATTGCGCTGTTGCTTGAAAGCGCGCTGACCGCGCGCGACAAGGTGCTGCTGAAAATGAATGTGCCCGCCAAGCGGCTTGCTCAGGTGGTTAAACAACTGCCCAGCCTACACGCCCCGACCATCAATCAGTTATACGGCGACGACTGGCTGGCGTTGGAAACGGTGGTTAGCAGGGGCGAGGTGCGGGACTTGATGCCAGTGCTGAAAGCGGCCGGCGCCGAAGGAATTCTGGAGTTTGCGTTGCGCAAGATGGTTGTGTAAAAAAATCGGCGATGGCAACGGATTGCTAATCGTACAGCGGTGCGGGCACAGGGTTGGCGGAGTAGCGGGGTGCTGACCCGGCTCATGGGTGGCGAAAACCACCTCGCGTGACGAAGCGTATTCACACCCTCGCTTTGCCGCGCGCTTTACATTAAACGCTCAGCAAATAAACGCTCAGCAAAGCCCAAAGTCGCGAGCCGCCTACGGTTCGCCCGAGAGCAACGTTAGGGGATGATTTAGAAACCGCGCACAGCACAACAGCAGGAAATTGGGTCGGCACAGGGCTTGCCCATCCGCACCACAGTACTTCGTTGGCAACTTTCCAACTGAATTCTGCGCCACGGACCGGCAAACCCCGTCCCAACCTCCAACCGCAACAACTGGTAAAACTAAAACCGAGACCCCATCAAGGTCAAGGAGATGTTTTCAGGTATTGTCGGTCAGAGAGTTCAACTGAACCAACCGCCCACGCCCCTCTGTTTCTGGCATGTTGGACGGCAGCGGAGATTTCTCCCGCGGTTGCATCACGTGCGATTTCCAAGACCTGCCCGGGATAAATTAAATCCGCGTCGTCGATCTTGTCCAGGTTGCGTTTATAGAGCAACGGCCATCTTTCCGGCTCTTGATAAACCGCTTCGTC
>JAHRAW010000147.1 GCA_020027415.1 Gammaproteobacteria bacterium | reverse complement strand
GATACCATCCAACAACATGCGCAAGTAATAATCCGCATTCGGATCGCAATGTAGATACAACGAGCCGGTCGGTTTTAGTAAGCGGTGCATCTGCACCATGCACGGCGCCATGAATTCCAAGTAGTGTTGCATCGCCGGGCTGTGCATCTTGCCCGCCAAGCAAATCATCTGCCAAATTTCCGGGTACTGAAATTTCAACGCAACGGCATGCGCATAATCCACTTGATAATCCGACCACGTGTCGTTAAATGAATGCTTCTCGGTTTTACCCTGGCGGAAGGTCTCCGTCTTAAAAGGCGGGTCGGTATAAATCAAATCCACCGAATCGGATTCCATACCCAACATAATCGGCAGGTTGTCGCCGATATACAAAATCTTTTCGTTGGGCGTGGGCATGGTGATTCTCGGATTGGAAATTGCGGAATCGGGCAATAACAGTTCAGTGTTAAGCCCCTTGCTGAAAAATCTCCCGACCAATCAGCATGCGGCGGATTTCCGAAGTGCCGGCGCCGATTTCGTAGAGTTTGGCGTCGCGCAATAATCTTGCCGCTGGAAAATCGTTGGTATAGCCGTTGCCGCCTAACATTTGGATGGCGTCCAACGCCATGGCGGTGGCTTTTTCCGCGCTATACAGGATGGCGCCGGCGGCGTCTTTGCGCAAGCCGCGCACCGTTTGCGCATTCTCACCCGGCGCGGCGGCGGCGCGATCCAGCGCGTCGCCGACTGCATACACATACGCGCGACAGGCGTTCAAGGTGGTATCCATATCCGCCACCTTGCCTTGCAACAACTGGAATTCGCCGATGGCTTTGCCGAATTGTTTGCGCTGTCGTAGGTATGGCAGCACGGTATCCAGGCACGCGCGCATGATGCCCACCGGACCGCCGGCTAACACCGCGCGTTCGTAATCCAAGCCGCTCATCAGCACCGCCGCGCCGCGCCCCACTTCGCCCAACACATTCTCCCGCGGCACCTCCACATCGGTAAAAATCAATTCGGAAGTATTGGAGCCGCGCATGCCGAGTTTATCCAGTTTCGCGCCGCGCTTAACGCCGAAATCCCCTTCTACGATAAACGCGGTGATGCCGCGCGAAGGCGGTTTAATGTGCCGGTCGGTTTTGGCATACACCACCATGACCTCCGCATCCGGTCCATTGGTAATCCACATTTTACTGCCGTTCAGCACATAGCCGGCGGCGCATTCTTGCGCGCGCAGGCGCATGCTGAGCACATCGGAACCGGCCTCGGCTTCGGACATCGCCAACGCGCCGACCTGCGCGCCGCTGATTAATTTGGGCAGATATTTGCGCCGTTGCGCGGCGTTGCCGTTGCGCACGATTTGATTGACGCACAGGTTGGAATGCGCGCCATAACTCAAGCCCACCGAAGCGGAGGCGCGGCTGATTTCCTCCATCGCCACGATATGCGCCAGATAGCCCATATCCGCGCCGCCGTAGGCGTCCGGCGCGGTGATGCCCAATAGCCCCAATTCCCCTAACTTTTGCCACAAGTCGTTGGGGAATTCATTGCTACGGTCAATTTCGGCGGCGCGCGGCGCAATCTCTTGTGCGGCAAAGGCGGCTACGCTGCGCCGAAGTTGAGCGATCGTTTCACTGCAAGCAAAATTCATCACAAAAATGGGGCGTCCAATCGCCAATCACGGTTGCCAGCGGAATATCTTATATCAAATACGGCATACCCACATACCGAAACGGCAAAATTTTATGCTACTTTAAGGGGGAAATTACACTAATCCCATAATCATCCTTTTCATCGGAGAACTGAAATGGTCGCCACCAAACCAACCACCCCGAACCCCACCGCCAAGCCGACCGCACGCGGCAATGTGCAACCGACGCAAACCTCCTCCGATTTGGAGCGCCATGTGCATGCGCCGGGACGCGATACATTAGTCAAACAAGTGCGCGAGAAAATCAACCAATTAGGGGTCACCTATATCTATTTTCAGTTTGTCTCGGTTACCGGGCGCATTGTCGGCAAAGGCATACCGGCTAACCACTGGGAGAGCATTGCCGAACGCGGCTTTCAGCTGGTGTACGGCTCCACCGCCAACCTGTTCATTGACCGCCATGGCGAATACATCGGCTACGGACCCGAAGCCTCGGAACTGGTGGGCATCGCCGACCCGGAAACCTTCGTGCAACTGCCGTGGGACAAACGCATCGCGCGCGTGTTTTGCACGTGCTTTCGCAACCGTGAAGAGCGCGTTAATCCGGGCGGGCATTTAACTTCGGATTGCCGCGGCAATTTACGCATCTTCCATGAAGAGTTTCAGCAAACCCACAAAATGCACCTGCGCATGGGCACCGAACCGGAAATGATGTGGTTGAAACTGGACGAGAACCGCGAACTCAAAGGTGGCGTAACCAAACCAAACTGCTATCACATTGACCAGTTTGAGGAGTTGCGCCCGGCGTTTATGAACGTCATTGAATACGGGCAAGCGATGGGCTTGGATATGATTCAAGGCGACCACGAAGATGCGCCGGGGCAACTGGAATTGAACTGGATGTTTGACGATGTGCTGCGTAACTCGGATCGCCTAACCACCTATCGGCAAATCTGCGCGCAGGTGGCGCGCGAAAAAGGCTTGCACGCCTGCTTTATGTCCAAGCCGTTTATGAATGTTTCGGCGTCCGGCTGCCATCACAATATGTCGCTGTGGTCGGGCGGCGACCTCACCGCCAACCCACTCGGGCAAAAAGTGTTGCCCGGCATGGAAGGCGTGTTTTCCTACCTGCAAGGCGGCGTCAACCACTTCATGCCAGAGCCGAAAATTGACTCGGTCAAACCGGGTCCGGTGGGGCTAAAATCCATTGGCGGCGTGATTGCCCACCTTAAAGCCTTGACCGCCATTGGTTCGTCCACAGTGAATTCCTATCGCCGATTATGGGATACCGGCTTTTGGGCGCCGGTGTTCGCCGATTGGGGTTTCCAAAACCGCACCTGCGCATTGCGCGTTTCCGCGCCGGGCAGATTTGAATATCGGTCGGTGGATTCTATGGTCAATCCGTATCTGATGGGCGCCGGGCTGCTCAAAGCGTTTGACGACGGCTTGAACCGCAATCTGGACCCGGGCGAGCCGGAGGAGCGCAATATCTATGTCGCCATGGAAGCCGGCAAGCAAGTTTCCAAACTGCCGATGAACCTCGGCGAAGCGTTGCACGAGTTAGCCAACGACGCAGTGATTCGCGCGGCCATGCCGGACGAAATGTATCGCGTGTTCCACCACTATAAAAACGACGAGTGGGAGAAGTTTAATCACACCGTCACCAATTGGGATCTTGAACAATATCTTGATTGCCTGCCCTAAGGAGTTTTCCCAAGCGGCATAGCATGGGCGGCGGCTAAAGCGAAGCGCAGCAAATCAAAGCGAAGGCAGCCCGCCCATTCCCCATTC
>JAHRAW010000137.1 GCA_020027415.1 Gammaproteobacteria bacterium | reverse complement strand
GCGGTGAACAAGTAGAAAAAATAAAACAGGAATAAGGTGGAGGCGCTAAAAATAAGCACGTACAGCGACGCCAAGCGTGCGGTGTAACTATGAAACAACCTACGCTTTTGTTTCACTGAGGATATATCCTGCGCCGCGCACGGTGGTTAACAACGAGGCGGAAAAGTTCTTGTCTATCTTGCTCCGCAGACGGCTGATATGCACATCAATCACATTGGAGGTCTGCGGGTCAAAGTTGTAGTGCCAAACATTTTCCTGCAACATGGCGCGGGTGACAACCTGATCGCTGTGTTGCATCAAGTATTCAAGCAACCTAAATTCCAGCGGTTGCAGGTGGATGGCGGTTTCGCCGCGGGTTACCTCCCGGCGCAATAAATCCATTTTCAATTCGCCGACCGTGAGCGTGGTTTGCGGGGTTTCCATCATTGCCGTAGCGGCGCGCCGTGCCAACGCTTCCAGGCGCGCCAACAATTCGGAGAAAGCGAATGGTTTGCTCAGATAATCATCGCCACCGGCGCGCAACCCGGCGACTCGGTCATTGACCTCGCCCAACGCGCTGAGCACCAACGCCGGGGTTTTATTGCCGGTTTCGCGCAGTTTGGAGATCAACGACAAACCATCTAAATTGGGCAGCATGCGATCTACGATTAACGCCTGATACTGCGCCTGCGCGTCGCTTGCCATGCGCAGCCCGGCATCGCCATACGGGGTGACCTCCGCTTGATGTCCGGCTTCCAGAAGCCCCTTTTGGATATAGGCAGAGGTTGCCTGGTCGTCTTCAATAATCAACACGCGCATGCGTTTCTCCGAGGGTTACAATCGTACATCATGGTCGTGGCACGATTTCATTTTGCGCCCATTTTATAACGACTGCGAAGCAGATTGAATGACAACCACCTCGGCATCGTCCCGTGCGCGTGCGGCAAAAGTGAAACGCGAGCTGCGCCGCGCGATGTTGCTGGACCCCGGCTTGGCGCGTTTGGTTGAGCGTCTTGGCTACCCCGAAGCGCGCGCGCGGCAGCCCGGCTTTGCCGCATTGTTGCGAGTCATCGTCTCTCAGCAACTCTCCACCGGCGTGGCGGCGGCGATCTGGGCGCGCTTTGAAAAGTTGTGCCGCAAGCCGATTACCTACCGCAAAGTCCTCAACCGCGATAGCGAACAACTCAGACAGTGCGGGCTTTCCAAGCAAAAGGGGGAATACATTCATGGGCTTGCGCGCATGCTTGCCGATAAAACCTTGGATCTGGAAGCCGTGGCGCAGTTGGATGCCGAAGCGGCGATCGCCGAATTAATCAAGGTGCGCGGGATTGGGCTGTGGTCGGCGCAAATCTACGCGATGTTTGCATTGGGGCATGGTGATATTTTTCCCGCCGGCGATTTGGCGTTGCAAGTCGCGGTGCAACGGTATGCGCGCCTCGGCGAACGCCCGGATGCCACACAAACGGCGGCGCTGGCGCGCAAATGGTCGCCGTACCGAAGCAGCGTGGCGTTGCTAATGTGGAAATATTATGGCGCCACAACCTTGGATTGATTGCCGGACCAAGCCCGGCGCCGGTTTTGGCGTCGCCGATTTGCTCAAAGATTAGCTTGACAAGGGCGCTTTCTTTGCATAAACTGCGTGGTTCACAGTATTGCGGTGTTGCGGAAATGGGCGTACAGAGCCGTTGCCGGACACGCGCTATCTATGAACAAACCGGGCGTGCTGTTACTGAGGTGCTCGGCGAATTCAAGTTGTAATTTCGCTGTAATTTCCCTGTAACCTGTATTGAGGAGAATCTCATGAATCTCATGACAACCACTAAACTCACGGCACTCGCCGTAGCACTGTCACTAACCACGCTGAACGCGTCCGCCGGCACCCTTGATGATGTCAAGGCGCGCGGCGAATTGAATTGTATCATCAACACTGGGCTGATTGGCTTTGCAGCCCCCGATGCCAACGGCAGATGGGATGGCTTTGATGTCGCGCATTGCCGCGCGCTTGCCGCTGCGGTGCTTGGCGACCCGGACAAGGTGAAATTTGTGAACGCCACCCCCAAGACCCGATTCACCCTGTTGAACTCCGGCGAAGGTGATGTACTGTTTCGCAACACCACCGAAACCATGAGCCGCGATGCGGATTTGAAACTGAGTTTCTTGCCGGTTACCTACTACGATGGCGCTGGTTTCTTGGTGACCAAAGCGCTCGGCGTGAAATCGGCGAAAGAACTAGACGGCGCTTCCATCTGCATTGAGACCGGCACCACCACCGAGTTGAACATGTCCGACTACTTCCGCAAGAACCGCATTTCCTATGATCCGGTGCCGATTGAAACCAACGCAGAAGCCCGCACCAACTATCTCGCCAATCGTTGCGATGCCTATATCACGGATGCTTCCGGTTTGGCGGCGACCCGCGCCACTTTTGACAACCCAAAAGCGCATCTGATTCTGCCGGAAATCATTTCCAAAGAGCCGCTGGCGGGCGCCGTGCGACATGGCGACGACACTTGGTTTGATGCGGCGAAATGGGTGGTCAACGCGTTGATCGTCGCCGAAGAACTCGGCGTGACCAAAAAGAATGTCAAAAAATTGGCGCGCAAAGCGGGCGACAATCCGAGCATCAATCGTCTGTTAGGCACCGAAGGTGACTTTGGCGCGATGATCGGTTTGGACAAGCAGTGGGCGGTGCGCGCAATTGCCGCCGGTGGGAACTACGGCGAGATTTTTGACCGCTTCCTGGGTCCCAAAACCACCATCGGTCTGGAGCGCGGCGTAAACGCGCAATGGAGCGACGGCGGTATTCTGTACGCGGCGCCGATTCGCTAACCTGAATCCCGCTTGAATCTCGTTTGAAGCATGTGGCAACGAGTCGCGCGTAGCGTATCATTCTGCGTTGCGGCTCGTTGTTGCTTGCGTTTTAGTTTGCGTTGGCAACCCGAATCACTAAATTTCAAATTGGTTATCCCTTGCCATAAGCATGCTTGTGAGGAAAAGTAAAAAAGATAAAGAGAGCATTACCCGAACCCGAACTTGTTGTACCGATCATCATTGAGCGCACGCACAACCATCATGCATAATGCGCCAGGATTTTTCTAAATTGCAAGCCTGCCCACTCCCATTCCTACTGCGCGCGACCCGGCAAACCATACTCTGCCAACGCAAAGTATCGCCAACGCTTTAATCTCCATGAACGCCCCCCTCCCCGCGCAACGCAACGCTGTTTCACGCTTGTGGAACAACAAGGAAGTCCGTTCGTTGGCGATTCAGTTGCTCACTTTGGTGTGCATTTTGTTGCTGTTCGGATATATGGCGCGCAACGCGGTGGTAAATTTGGATGCG
>JAHRAW010000079.1 GCA_020027415.1 Gammaproteobacteria bacterium | reverse complement strand
GCGCCGCGACATACGCAAGGGTGTCATGCCACGCGGCGATTTGATGCACGATTATCTGCGGGATTTCGCTTAGCGTAACCGCGCTTTCGCTTAGCGCAACCATGCCCTCGCCGGCCGGCACGTTTTTGTTTTGCGCGGCGGCAATGGCAGCGCCAACGCTGTTAGCGCGCCCATGCAACGCGGAGATTCGCTCAACCATGCATTCGCTCTCCGCGTGGGTCAAACATGCGGGGGGCAATCACCTCCACCGCCACTGTTACTGCGCCTTTTCGCACTGGGTCGGCGGCAAGCACGGCTTTGTCGCGCCAGGCTTGTTGCCCGCCGCGAATAAAGCCGAGCCCGAGCCAATGCCCACAGGCTGGTGAATGGGTTACGGCGGTGACCCACCCTTCGCCCATGCCGCGCGCCGCCGTCTGCTCCGCGTCGCACAAAATCGCTCCCGCGTTGAAGGTATCGTTGCGGTTGACCGGTCGCAACCCCACCAGTTGCGGGCGTTGTGGGTCGCGCAAAGCCGGGCGATTGCGCAACGCGGCGCCAATGAAATCTTGCGTTGGGGAGAGCATGCCGCCCAAGCCGACATCGTCCATAGTCACGCGGCCGTCCAGTTCGGCGGCGGTGACATGTCCTTTTTCAATGCGCATGGCTGACAAGGCTTCCAGCCCGTAGAGGCAGCCGCCCATCGGTTTGACGGCGTCCCACAGCAAATCCATCATGGCGGCGGCGTAATCGGATGGCACATACACTTCATAAGCCATTTCCCCGGAAAAACTAATGCGCGCAATGCGACACGCGATGCCGCCGCGCAAGGTGGTTTCCACCACGCCCATGAACGGCAGCGCCTGCGCGGATACCATGGCTTGCTCGGAGGCTTCCACGCAAGCGCTCAGCACCGCGCGCGATTGCGGTCCGGCGACCGCGCAACCCGCCCATTGGTCGGACACCGAAGTTACTTGCACTTTATATTCGCACCAGCGAGTTTGCAGCAGTTGTTCCAGCCATGCCATCACCGCGGCGGCGTGGGCGGTGGTTGTGGTCATAAAGTATTCGCACGCGGAGAGACGCCAAGTGGTGCCATCGTCCATCACGATGCCGTCGTCGCGTAGCATAATGCCGTAACGCGCTTTGCCGATGGCGAGTTTGGCGAAGCGGTTGGCATAAACTCGGTTGAGAAATTCGGCGGTGTCCGGTCCTTGTAGCGCGATTTTGCCGAGTGAAGTTACATCGCATAACCCGACTGCGTTGCGCACGCTGGTTGCTTCGCGCACATAGGCTTGCGCCAGGCTCTCAGCGGGTTGCGCGAAATACCATGGGCGATGCCATAACCCGGCCATGGTCATAGTGGCGCGATGATTGAGATTCCATTGGTGCATCGGGGTGCGCCGCAACGGGCGAAAATGTGCATCCACATTGCGACCGCGCAACGCGCCCAACGAAACTGGCGTGTACGGCGGACGAAAAGTAGTGGTTCCCAGTTGCGGTATCTCTTTACCGAGCGCTTCCGCCATCAGCGCGAGCGCAATCACATTGCCCACCTTGCCGCCGTCGGTCGCCATGCCGATGGTGGTATAGCGTTTAAGATGTTCAACCGAGACAAAGCCTTCCCGTTGCGCTAAGCGTACATCATCCGTCGTGACATCATGTTGCGCATCGACAAACGATTTCAATTTTTTACCGCGCGCTTTAATCTCGTATAGCGGACGAATTGGATTTTGCCAGCCGCCCGGTTCGGGGACGGCAACGGCGTGCGCGTGTTTTCCCAGCGCGTTGATCGCCGCTACGGCGGCCGCCGTTCCAGAGGCTTGGCACGCGGCGGTATCCCATATGCCCGCCGCCGCCCCGCAGGCGGTAAGCGGTTGGTCGTCAGTCGGCGGCGTGGCGGGCGGAAGAAAGCAAGCGAGTTGCGCGTTCCATTGCGGCGGCGCGCCGCGTTGGGACAGCAGATTAATTACCGGCGACCAGCCGCCGGACACCAACACCAAATCGCATGCTTGGCGACCGTTGCCGAGCCAGCAGTCGCCATCTGCCACCGCCAGTTCCAATGCCTTGACGCGCGCGCCGCCGCGCGCTTTCAGCGGGGCGCAACCCATGCGCAGCGTGACTCCGCTGTAATCGGTGAACTGGCGCAATTCGGTGGTAAGCGAACGGCGCGCATCAAGTAGCATGACCTCGGCGCCGGCGCGCGCCAGTTCTGCAGCCACGGGATACGCCGAATCGTTGTTGGCGGCTACCACGATGCGCCGCCCGGGCAGAATCCCATAGCGATTCAAATAAGTTTGCCCGGCGGCTGCGGTCATCACCCCGGGGCGGTCATTGTTGCCAAACGCAAGGCAACGCTCCAACGCGCCGCTGGCAACGATAATCCGCTTGGCGCGCAGCGTCCAAAATCGCTGCCGCGGTTGGCATGCTCGCGCCGCCGAATTGTTATCAGCGGCGTTGGCGGGATGCTTGTTGTTGTCCTTGCCCTGGTCCGTTGCATTAGGCAAATGGTCGGTCACGCGTTGCAGCACGCCGGCGACCGCGCAGTCGTATAAACCAAACACGGTGGCGCGGGTCATGCTGCGCACGCCGGCGGCGCGCGCTTGCTCAAGCAACTCGGCGAGTTTTTGCCGGGCATGCGGGGTGGCTTGACTCAAGAGATTGCCGCCGAGTTCATAATCTTGCTCAACTAAAACCACCTCCAATCCAGCGCGCGCCGCCTTTGCGGCCGCCGCCAAGCCGGCCGGTCCGCCGCCCACCACCAACACATCGCAAAAGTCATGCCCGTGTTCGTATGAATCCGGGTCCGCTTGTCGCGACGCCGCGCCCATGCCGGCGGCGTGGCGAATCATTTTTTCAAACAGCATCCATATCGCGGTGCCGCCGTATTCTCGCGCCCCGAACTTTAACCGCGGTCCCATGAATGTTTTGTAGTAAAAGCCGGCGGCGAGAAAGCGGCTGAAAACATTGCTCAGCGCGCCGACATCCAATCGCACATTGGGAAACGCGTTCTGTCCGCGCGCCACCAGCCCGGCGTATAGTTCTTGCGTGGTGGCTTTCACATTTGCATCGCGCCGCGCGCCTTCGCCGATTGTCACCAACGCGCCGCTTTCTTCAACGCCGGCGGACATGATGCCGCGCGGGCGGTGGTATTTGAAACTGCGACCGATTAGATGCACATCGTTTGCCATCAATGCCGAAGCCAGGGTGTCGCCTGGGTGACCACACAGCGGCTTGCCATCCCAGGTGAAGGGGAGGGTTGTGGCGCGCTCAATGCGCCCTCCGTGCGGGAGTCGCTGCGCGCTCATCGGCTTGTGTGGTCGTCCGGGGTGGGTGGTTCGGCAAGCGCCGCCGCCATGCCGGCATGCGCGGCGCGCACCGAATGGATTTGATGCGTCATGGTGTCGCGTTCCACCACCAACCACATGCGGCAACCGTGCGCGTGATGCCAAGTTTCGCGCTGCACGCCGCATAAGTTGTCGCGTAAAAATACCGCTTCATGCCATTCCTCAGCGGACGCCTCCAACGGCGGATAGACGATGGAAGCATCGCCGCCATAGGTGAATTCAATATGGT
>JAHRAW010000112.1 GCA_020027415.1 Gammaproteobacteria bacterium | reverse complement strand
ATGCAAAAATTGCGGGAATATACTGCTTAACCAATGCGCCGATTTTCAACTGGTTTTCGCTCATTTTCCCACCTCCAACACAATTTTACCAAAATGGCGACTCGCTTCCATCGCGCGATGCGCTTCGGCGGCTTCCGCCAACGGGTAGGTGGCGTAAATGAGGGGGGTGATGTTGCCGTTGGCGAGGTGCGGCAACGCCGCTTCGCTGAATTGGGCGATGATGGCGGCTTTTTCGGCGGGCGCGCGCGAACGCAGCACCGAACCGATGAGGCGCTGGCGTTTAACCATTACGCGCGCAATGTTGAGTTGCGCTTTGCCGCCGCCCATGACGCCGAGCAATAGCAGCGTACCGCCGACCGCGAGGCAGTTCAGGTTATCTTGCAAGTAGGCGCCACCGAGGTGATCCATGATGATATCGGCGCCGCGTTGCGCGGTGAGTTGTTTGACGCGTTCGGCGAAAGTTTCTTGTTGGTAGTCAATCACCGCATCGGCGCCGAGTTGTTGCACGCGCGCGGTTTTGCCGCTGGAGGCGGTGACTATGAGGAAACTATTCGGCGCCAACTGCCGACATAACTGAATGGCGGCGGTATTGACGCCGCCACCGCCGCCGTGCAACAACGCGGCGTGGCGGTCTTGCAGATTGGCGATGATGAATAAGTTCAAATACGCGGTCAGGTAGGTTTCGCATACGCAGGCGGCGGCGGCGAAATCCATGCGCGGCGGGATGGGCATGGCGTGGCCGGCGTCGGCGAGCGCGTATTCGGCGTAGCCGCCGCCGCTGAGCAACGCCATCACGCGGTCGCCGACTTGCCACTGCGTCACTTGCTCGCCGAGCAATTCCACCGTGCCAGCCGCTTCTAAGCCGAGAATGTCGGACGCGCCCGGCGGCGGGGCGTAGTGTCCTTCGCGCTGCATGATATCGGGGCGATTGACCGAAGTCGCGGCGACTTTAATGAGGATTTGCCCGCGCGCCGGCAACGGGCGTTCGGTTTCGCCAACGCGCAGGCGGTCGGCGCCGCCAAACCCGTCCAACAGGATTGCTCGCATGGGGTTCTGGTTAGGCATGCCGCTTGCTCGCGCTTGCTTTACGCCGCCTCTACGCGCGCTGCGCAATACTTGAATTCGGGGATTTTGCCGACCGGATCCAACGCCGCATTGGTCAGCGTGTTGGCGGCGGCTTCGGCGTAGCAAAATGGGATGAAAATCATATCGTCCGGAATCGCGTCATCGGCGCGAGATTGCAATTCAATCGTGCCGCGGCGGGTGGTCACTTTAATCTGCGCGCCGGGCGCGATGTTCAGTTTGCGCAGCGCGCGCGCCGACATGGAAGCCACCGCGCCCGGCTCAATTTCATCCAACACGCGCGCGCGGCGGGTCAGCGCGCCGGTGTGCCAGTGTTCCAACTGCCGCCCAGTGCTTAATACCAACGGGTAGTCGTCATCCGGCACTTCGTCCGGCGGGATGATATCGGCGGCGACTAATTTGCCGCGCCGATTGGCGGTGGGGAAGCCGTCGGCGAAGACGATATCGTTGCCGGCTTGATCGGGCGCATCGCACGGATAGGTGACCGCGCTTTCCGCCGCCAAGCGCGACCAAGTGATGTTGTTCAGCGACGGCATCAGCGACGCCATTTCGGCGTAAATATCGGCCGGTTCGGTGTAGTTCCACGCCAAACCAAGCCGCTGCGCCAACTGCTGCGTAATCCACCAGTCTTGGCGCGCCTCGCCGGGCATCTTCAGCGCCACGCGCCCCATCTGCACTTGACGATTGGTGTTGGTCACGGTGCCTTGCTTTTCGGGCCAGGCGGAAGCCGGCAGCACTACATCGGCATAAAACGCGGTCTCGGTCAGGAAAATATCCTGCACCACTAAATGCTCCAACTTCGCCAACGCGGCGCGCGCATGCTGCACATCGGGGTCGGACATGGCTGGATTCTCGCCCATGATGAGCATGCCGCGAATCTCTTGGCGATGAATGGCTTGCATGATTTCCACCACCGTAAGCCCGCGCTTGGGGTTCAACTGGGTCGCCCAAGCGCGTTCAAAGGGGGCGCGCAACGCGGCTTGGTCCACCGCGTTGTAATCCGGCAACATCATTGGAATGAGCCCAGCATCGGAAGCCCCCTGCACATTATTTTGCCCGCGCAGCGGGTGCAGCCCGGTGCCGCGCCGCCCGACCTGCCCGGTGATTAACGCCAACGCAATCAGGCAGCGCGCGTTGTCGGTGCCGTGAATGTGCTGCGAGATGCCCATGCCCCAGAAAATAATCGCGGCGTCGGCGGTGGCATAAGTGCGCGCCACCACGCGCAAGGTGGCGGCGTCAATGCCGCAAATATCTTGCATGCGCTGCGGGGTGAACGGTTGGATATGTTTTTTCAGCGCGGCAAAGCCTTCGGTATGCTGCGCCACATACGCGCGGTCGTATAGTTCTTCCTCAATAATCACATTGAGCAACGCATTCAGCATGGCGACATCGGCGCCCGGCTTGAATTGCAGCATATGGGTGGCGTGCCGCTTGAGCCCGGTGGCGCGCGGGTCCATCACAATCAAGGTCGCCGACTTTGCCGCTTGCTTGAAAAAACTCGCCGCCACCGGATGATTGTCCACCGGATTGGCGCCGATGACCACCACCACATCGGAATCTTCCACCGCGTTGAACGGCGCCGAAACCGCCGCCGAGCCGACGCCTTCCAACAAAGCCGCCACCGAGGAGGCGTGGCAAAGCCGCGTGCAATGGTCAACATGGTTGCTGCCAAAGCCGGTGCGCACCAGTTTCTGAAATAAATACGCCTCTTCGTTTGAGCATTTGGCGGAACCGAAGCCGGCTAACGCGTTGCCGCCGTTACTCTGCCGCGCGCGGATTTGCTGCCAGCCGCGCGCGGCGAAATCCAACGCTTCCTCCCAACTGGCTTCGCGGAAATGGGTCAGCGGGTTGCCCGGGTCTAGGTCCATATCGCCGCGTTTGGGCGCGTCTTGCCGCCGTATCAACGGGCTGCGCAGGCGATGCGGATGCGTGACATAGTCAAACCCGAAGCGACCTTTGACGCACAGGCGATTGCGGTTGGCCGGACCTTCGCGCCCCTGCACGGCGACGATTTCATTGTGCGCCACTTGGTAGGTAATCTGACAGCCGACTCCGCAGTAGGGACAAACGCTGTCGGTTTCGGTGAGTGCGCCCGGCGCGGAATCCGCTTTTGATGACGCGGAATCCGAGGTGGGCGGTGCGGCGGGGGCGGATAGGGTGGCGCGATTGATGCGCCCCGGGAAGCGGTCGATTCCGTTTTCATCCACCAACTTGGCTTCCAACAGCGCGCCGGTGGGGCATGCCTGCACGCATTCGCCGCACGCCACGCAGGTGCTGTCGCCCATCGGGTCGTCCATATCAAAAACAATTTTCGCGCGCGCACCGCGCAACGCCATGCCGATGACATCATTGACTTGCACTTCGCGGCAGGCGCGCACGCATAAGTTGCATTGAATGCAGGCATCCAACGCCACATGCATGGCGGTGTGGCTGGTGTCGGCGGCCGGCACGGCGGCCGGCGCGCGCGCGTCAAAACGGCTGTCGGCGATGTGCATACGCTCCGCCCAGTGCCATAACCGCGAGTTGCGGTGGTGCGCGCGCGGGCGCGGCGGTTGGTCGGTTACCAATAACTCCATCACTAAATCGCGCGATTTTTTCGCCCGTTGGCTGTCGGTGGTCACCGCCATGCCCGCGCTCGGGCGGCGCAAACACGCCGCCGCCAACACGCGCTCACCGGCGATTTCCACCATGCACGCGCGGCAATTGCCATCCGCGCGATAATCCACCTGCTCGGCATAACACAAATGCGGAATCGCCGCGCCCCGTCGCTTGGCAACCTGCCAAATGGTTTCGCCTTGGTGCGCGGTAACTGACTCGCCGTTCAGGGTGAAGGGGATTGGTTTATTCATTGGAACTCGTCATTCCCGCGAAAGCGGGAATCTCCATGAGGGGGGGGGCAAAAAGAGGAGATTCCCGCTTAAAATATCGCGGGAATGACGGTGGGGCGGTGGGAGTCATCACAAATCCTCCGGGAAATATTTCAATACGCAGTGAATCGGATTGCCCGCCGCTTGCCCTAATCCGCAGATGGAGGCGTCCGCCATTACCGTATTTAAGTCTTGCAACAAGGCGGTGTTCCACTGCGGTTTTTCCATCAGCATGACCGCTTTTTCAGTGCCGACCCGACACGGCGTGCATTGCCCGCAACTTTCGTCTCTGAAAAAGCGCAGTAAATTGAGCGCGACTTGTTTCATGTTGTCGTGCTGGCTGAACACCACCACCGCCGCCGAGCCGATGAAACAGTCGTATTCCTGCAGCGTATCAAAATCCAGCGGCAGATCGGCGAGCGTGGCGGGCAGGATGCCGCCGGACGCACCGCCCGGCAGATAGCCTTTTAAGGTGTGACCAGCCTGCATGCCGCCGCAATACTCGTCAATCAACTCGGTTGCGCTGATGCCCGCCGGGGCGAATTTAACGCCGGGCTGGTTGACCCGCCCGGACACCGAATAACTGCGCCAGCCCTTGCGCCCGCGCCGCCCGGCGTCGGCAAACCACGGCGCGCCCTTTTCCACAATGTCGCGCACCCAATACAGCGTTTCCACATTATGCGCCACGGTCGGCTTGCCGAATAAGCCCACTTCGGCGACATAGGGCGGGCGGTTGCGCGGCAACCCGCGTTTGCCTTCAATGGATTCAATCATCGCTGATTCTTCACCGCAGATATACGCCCCGGCGCCGCGCCGAATGATGCACTCGGTGTGCTTGGCAAGCCCCGCCGATTGCACTTTTTTAAGTTCCGCTTGCAGGATTGCGCGCACCGCCGGATATTCATCGCGCACATATAAATAGCATTGCTCGGTTGCCACCGCCCACGCCGCAATCAGCATGCCTTCCATAAAGCGGTGCGGGTCGGATTCCAGATAAAAGCGATCTTTGAAAGTGCCGGGTTCGCCTTCGTCGGCGTTGACCGCCATCAGCCGCGGACCCGGGTAGGCGCGCACGATACTCCACTTGCGCCCGGCGGCAAAGCCGGCGCCGCCCAAGCCGCGCAAGCCGGCCGCATCCAGCGTAGCGATGAGGTCTTCGGCGCGGCGCTTGCCGGCCAAGCAAGCCGCCAAGAGTTGATAGCCGCCGGCTTTTTGATACTGCGCGAAGTCTATGAAGTCGGGGATTTCGGCGTGCATGCGTTGCGTGGCGACCGCCGCCAACAGGCTCTCGGCGGTGGCGTGCGTGGCATGAAAATGACCAACTTCGGCGACCGGCGCGGTTTCGCAACGCCCCATGCACGGCGCGCGCACAATGCGGATGTTGGAGTTGGAGTCGGGGTCGGAGTTGGTTTGGGTCGCCGTTTTTAATTCGGTGAGCAATTGCTCAGCGCCCGCCAACTGGCAAGCGATGCTATCGCAAACTCGGATGGTATGGCGCGGCGGCGCGGCTTCGCCTTCTTTGACGACCTCAAAATGGGCGTAGAAAGTGGCGACTTCATAAACCTCAGTCATGGACAATTTCATGCCTTCGGCAAGCGCGGCGAGATGCGCCGCCGATAAACACCCGTAGCGATCTTGAATCAGGTGCAAATACTCAATCAGCATGTCGCGCGGCAACGGCGGCAACGACTGCTCCGGGTGCGACTGCGATTGCTCAAATGACTCGCGCAACAGCGCCGTCACTTGCGCGCGCGCTTCGGCTTCCACTTGTCGCCCTTTCGGTATGGCGCGGGATTTTTTGCGGCTGCCGCCGGGATGCCGCCGTGACGTGCTTGGATGCGAACTTGCCATAGGTGGTTTTGTGCGGGGCGAAGTAGCGGAGAGCGGAGGGTTGCGGGAGGATTGTAACAGAATTTTAGGCAGGCAATCGCCGTGCCGATACATAAAACCGAACCCGTGCCAACGCGAAATCATGCGCGGCGGCGGCGCGGCGAAACGCATATTCTTGCCAACTCATGCCGGTCGGCGGGCAGCGGAAGCGATTTAGAGGACAGCGCCGCCAACGCCACCCATCCCAAAAAGAATCTTTGACCGCCACCACATCGGTATGCCAAATATGTTTAATCAACAGCCCGCTCAAGCCGAGCGCAAACAATAACAACAGCATGAGGTGGTCGGACGGCGCTGAAATATAACGGACGCGATCCACCAACCCCCGCCGTCAAGGTCGCCGTGGCGATATAAAACAGCGCGGCAAAAATTAGGCTTTGCCTGGCGGCGGCGGTTGGTTGTTTTTATGTTTTCTTGTTACTCTCTTTTATTCTCTGCGCGCCGCCGCAACGCGCGTTACACGCATCTGGTCGGCTTGGGCAGACCGGCATATTTGCAAGCCTGTTTTGCCGGACCATACGGAAACAACTCGTACAGATATTTGCTGTTGCCTTTAGCCTTGCTCAAGCGTCTGCCGATGGCTTTGGTTAACACGCGCATCGCCGGCGCGATTTGATATTCTTCATAATACTCGCGCATGAAATTAACCACTTCCCAATGCGACTCGGACATTTCACAGCCGTCCTTAAGCGCCATCGCTTCCGCCAACTCGGCGCTCCAATCGCTGAGGTTGGCAAGATAGC
>JAHRAW010000108.1 GCA_020027415.1 Gammaproteobacteria bacterium | reverse complement strand
GTCAACAAATTTCATAATGCCGAGTGATTTTGCAGTGGCGTAGAACGCTTGATGGTCCGGGAAGTCGCAACCTTGCACGCATAAATCAATGCGGTGTTTTTGGTAGAATGCTGCGTCCGGATAGTTCGGCGCTTCAATTACTTCGTCCACGCCATGGATGCCTTGGATGATCTCGCGGCGTTGCGCATACGGAATCATGGGGGTGCGTTTGTATTCTTCGCAACTTGCATCGCTGGTGACGCCGACCAGCAGGTATGCGTCATCGCCACCTTGTTGCTTGGCGAGTTGCAACGCGCGCATGTGTCCGACATGGAATAAATCAAATACGCCGGAGGTGTAAACGCGCATGCTCATGCGCCGCTCCAGGTATGTTTGCCCGGCAATAAGGTGCGGCGGACGATGCCCGGGCAGTCGCTTAGGTAGTCAAAGTTGGGATTGGGGCTGCGCCAGTCGCCGTATAACGCCGCTAAATATGCTTCGTGGTTTTTGGGTTTAAGCCAACGCTTGCCGTAAAATTCAAAAGGTTCTAATTCGCAGCCCGGGGTTTCCTGCAATAGTTCCATCGGCGGAATATTGCGGCTCGGACTGCCGACATAAAGATACCAACGCGTGTTTTGCCCCCCCCTATTTTTGTGCGCCGCAAAGAAATCAAACGCCAACGATTTGTAGGTCATGGTGTATTCGGTGATTTCGCCGGCGATGTTGCGCCAGCAATATTTGCGCTTGAAACCGACTTGCGCCAACAATTCGGCGGCTTGCATGAATCGCACGTGGTCGTCCTGCCAAAAGTGAAAATCCACATCCGGGTCGTGCGCCAATAACGCGCCCTCACGCGCCCAGCCGAGCACCGCGCCGCCGCATATCCAATAGCGATTGTGCAACCGGGAAGCGGCGAGCGTGTCGTGCAACAAGTGCAGACCTTCCAATAAATACTTGTGGCGCAAGCGATTGAAAATTGCGAGTTCGCGGATTTTCATTTTTCCTTCTTGGCATGGATGAATGCGCGGATTATACAGCAAATCGCGGGGGTTGGGTTTGCACGCCGAAAGGGTCTAAATTTCCCCACCTCGCCTCGCCCGGCTAATCGGGTCTTGGCAATCGTTAATTTGGGGTATAATGCGGGGCGTTCGCATTTGGCATTGGTCTCCAATCTACCGAAATTTCCATACCTATTTTATTCATCCCTGAAACCAAAATGAAACCACTGAAACCACTGAAACTGTCGCTGACTGGGCTTGTATTAAGCGGTCTGGCACTGAGCCTAAACGCGCTGGCGGGGCATAATACGCTGGCAGCCCTGCAAGCGCGGATTGCGCCTGAGGGCAAACTGAATGTGGTGGAGTCCGGCGCGCGCGCCGACGCCAATGCCAATGCAGTTGTGGTTGCGCAGAGCAGCGAAGTTGCCGGCGCGGCTGCCGCCACCCCCGATGGGCAAGCAACCTATCAAACGGCATGTATCGCTTGCCACGCGAGCGGGCTTGCCGGCGCGCCGCGCGTGGGGGATGCGGCGGCTTGGCAGGCGCGCCTCGCGCAGGGCATGGCGGTGTTGGTGGAGAATGCAGTGAACGGCTTTCAAGGGCAAAGCGGCGTGATGCCCGCCAAAGGCGGCAACCCGACATTGAGCGATGCGGCGGTGGAAGCCGCGGTGCAATACATGGTGGAGCAGTCGCAATAGCCAGCGACAAGCGGACGGGCGCGATGATCAATTGAATTTTCGCCCTTGGATTCTCGGCTTCACCAATTGACTACTTTACTACTTCACCCTTTCGCCCTTTTCTCATGACCGCGCAGCCACCCCCAACCGAAGCGATGTTGTTACGCTCCGATGCCAACGGCATCGCCACGCTGACGCTGAACCGCCCCAAGCAATACAACGCCTTATCGGAGCAGTTGTTGAAAGATCTGTCCGCCGCCTTGACGCAAATTGGCGCGGATGAATCGGTGCGCGTGATGATCTTAGCGGCGCATGGCAAAGCGTTTTGCGCCGGGCATGATTTAAAGCAAATGCGCCAACATCCCAAGCATTCCTATCAGCATGATTTGTTTTCGCAATGCAGCGAGATTATGACCAAACTGACTCGCCTGCCGCAGCCGGTCATCGCCAAAGTGCAGGGCATGGCGACCGCCGCCGGCTGCCAACTGGTGGCAAGTTGCGATCTCGCGGTGGCTGCCAACACCGCGCAGTTTGCGGTGTCCGGGGTGCGCGTCGGTTTGTTTTGCTCAACCCCGGCGGTGGCGTTGAGTCGCAATGTTGCGCGCAAACGAGCGATGCAAATGTTGCTGAGCGGAGATTTCATTGACGCCGACACCGCGCTGCGTTATGGCTTGCTCAATCAAGTTGTGGAAGCGGGTGAACTGGATGACGCGGTGGCGCAAATGGCGCAGCAAATCGCCGCCAAACCGCCGCGCGTGATACAACTCGGCAAGCGCCGTTTTTATCAACAACTTGAACAAGGACTCGGCGCCGCCTACGCCACCGCGACTGACGCGATGGCGGATAACATGATGTTGCCGGAAACGGAGGAAGGGATTGATGCGTTTATTGAAAAGCGCCAACCAAACTGGAACTGACGATTCGCGCGCGCCGTTGTCGTAGTGTCGCAACATCGCAAGCCCCAACCATGAAATCTTATCAAATCGCGGTGCTTGCCGGCGATGGCATCGGCGAGCAAATTATGCAGCAAGCGCTCAAAGCCTTGCGCTGTATTGAGCAACGCAACGAAGTATCGTTTGAATTAATTCCAGCGCCGTTCGGCGCGAGCGCGTGGTTTGAAAGTGGAAAAAGTTTCCCGGATGAAACCATGGAGATTTGCGACCAAGCCGACGCCATCCTCAAAGGTCCCATCGGACTCAGTTTTGAAGACACTAAAAAAATTCCGCTGGAACAACGCCCGGAAAGAGGCGCGCTGTTGCCGCTGCGCCGCCGCTACGACACTTATGCCAACTTCCGCCCGGTGCGCCTGCCCGCCGAACTCTCCCATTTCTCGCCGCTGAAAGAAGAAATTATCGGCGCCGGGCTGGACCTTATGATCATCCGCGAACTGGTCGGCGGAGTCTATTTTGGCAAAAAAGAGAGCGGCGTAAACGCGCAGGGGTTGCGCTATGTGGTGGAACAACTGGAATACGATGAATTCCAAATTGAACGAATCGCGCGCGTCGCGTTTCAAACCGCGCAAAAACGCGGCAAAAAATTGCACAGTATTCACAAAAGCAATGTCTTAAAATCAAGCGTGTTATGGAACGATATCGTCGCCGAAGTCGGGCAAGATTTTCCCGATGTGCAAGTGGAAAATGTGTTGGTCGATGCAGCCGCCACTTATCTTTGCCTCAACCCCGGACAATTTGATGTGATGGTTATGGAAAATCTGTTTGGCGATATTTTGAGCGACCAAGCGGGCGGCGTTTTGGGTTCGCTTGGTTTAATGCCGTCCGCTTGCGTCGGTCCGCAAAAATCGTACTATGAACCGGCGCACGGCTCGGCGCCGGATATCGCCGGCAAGAATATCGCCAACCCCTACTCCATGATCGGCTCAGTGGCGATGATGTTAGAGATGAGTTTCGGCATGCAACACGAAGCAAACAACTTATGGAAAGCGATGCAGTCGGTGTTCGTCGCAGGCTATTCCACCGCGGATTTATCCAAACCCGGCGCGTCCGTCACGATGGTCGGCACCGATGAGTTTGGCGATCGCGTGGTGGCGGCGTTGGAAAAATAAAAATCGGTCACGCGGTCAAGTTACTTCGCCCACTAATTTTTGATAAATCTCGCGGTCGGTTGCGCCTTCGGTGCCGAGTACGAGTACTTGGCTATGCCGATTCAAATCCAACGCAACTTTGAGGGACGGATTCGCGCACGCCGCCAAACAAGCAGCCAGCCCGGCCACTGCGGATTCGCCGGCTTCCACGCCATTGCCTGGATTCGCTGAGTCGTCGTGCGGCTCGGTGTTATGCGCATCGGCGTTGCTGAAAAATTTTCCATGCGCCAACATTCGCATGCATGGCGCAACCAACGCATCGGGGATGGTGATAAAATCGTCAGCCGCCATGTGCAGCACTTCCCATGCCAGTTTTGAGACCTCGCCGCACGAGAGACCCGCCATGATGGTTTCCTCAGTGAGGCATACTTTGGTGGCGCGCTCATGCACCGCGCTTTGAAACAAGCAATCTGCGAAAGCCGGTTCCGCCACCGCCAACCGCGGACGCTCGGCGCCTAACTTTTCCCACAAATACGCCGCCACCGACGCCGCTAAGCCGCCGACTCCGCCCTGCACGAACACATGCGTTAATTGAATATCGCGCGGCAACTGCTGCATCGCTTCATGCATTAGCACGCTATAACCCGCCATCACCGTGCTTGGCACTTCGGTGTAGCCGGGGTAGGAAGTGTCGGAGACCACATACCAACCAGGCCGCTTGGCATCGCGCGCCGCCACGCGCACCGATTCATCGTAGTTGCCCGCGATGCGCACCACTTCGGCGCCTAACGCTTGCATGGCGGCGGCGCGCCGTTCGCTGACCGCGGCGTGGATGTAGATGCGGCAACGGCAACCAAAGCGCGCCGCGCCCCAAGCCACTGACCGCCCATGATTGCCGTCGGTTGCGGTGACTACGGTGATGTTGGCGGTAAGTTCGCCGAACTCAGCGCACTCAGCAAGTTCCCCGCTGGTCCAGTTTTCCAAATCGCGCGCCGATACATGTTCACCGCGTTGCGCGAAAATTTGTTGTTGCAACAAACGCAACACCGCATAGGCTCCGCCCAACGCCTTGAAACTGCCAAGCCCGAAGCGGCTGGCTTCATCTTTGTAGTAAATCGCCCCGACGCCAAATTCGGCGGCGATGGGATGCAAGGAAACTAGCCGGGTGGGCTGGTAACCCGACCAAGTGGAAAGTTCGCGCACCGCATGCTCGGTCGCCGCCAAACTAAAATTGTTACGCAGCGACTGCGGATAAGGGGCGACGTGAAGTCGGCGACGATTCAAATGATGTTTAACTTGCGCGTCGCCAAACATGCGCTGAGGCTGAGCAGTTTTTTCGCGAGTCATTTTTTATCAAAGGTCAATGTTCAATCGGTTTTACAACACCGGCAGCGTGGCGGGCGCGCGGCGGCTTAGCCATTCGGCGCCCTCCGCAGTGATTACGATATTTTCTTCATGCACCATCTGCTTGCCGGCGGCGAAAGTCATGCCCGGCTCTAATGTAAGCACCATGCCGGGCGCCAGTTGTGTATGGTCATCGGGCGTGTTGGACGGGCGCTCGGTCAACTGCATGCCGAGCCCATGCCCGAGCCGACCGACTTGGTTGCCGAGGCTGCCGCCGGCGACCAACACATCATTCATCGCGCGCCATAAGTCGGTGGTGGTGGCGGCCGGTTTTGCCGCGGCAAAGCCGGCTTCGGTGGCTTGCCACACGACTTCATAAGCAATGCGCGTTGGCTCGCTCGCGGTCGCGAATGAAAAGTTGCGGTCAAAGTCACAAAAATAACCGTCCCAAGTGGAACCGGTATCAATGATCAGCAAATCCCGCTCGCGCAAGCGTCGGTCGGTCGGCCCCATAATGATATGATCGTAACCGTCCGGCGCCGACGCAGCGACCATATACGGAATGGAATCCACGCCGCGCTGCAATAAATCCACGCGCATCTGGCGGCAGATTTCCATTTCACTCATGCCGATTTTGGCAAACTTCGGCAACGCCGCGAAGGAGTCCGAAACCAATTTACAAATATGTCGAATCTTGTCAATTTCCAGCGGCGATTTAACCATTCGCTGTTGCTGAATCAAGTGCGCCGCATCTACGATTTCAAAGTTATCGGCAATCTCCGCGCGCAACTTTTCTTTCAGCAAAATTAAATCGTTCACCGGCATGCGCACCACGCTCTCGGCGCCGAGGGTCATGCCGAGGCGGGCAAAGCGGCGCGGCAAGTGTTTGAGGCAATCCACTAATAGCGATATGCCGTCATCGGCGGGGCGCGGCGATTGCCAAGTGCGAATGTCCTGCACCCAAGTTTGCCCCATTCCGCGCACGCCGATTTCCGGAATCACCGCCACCGGCTTGCCGTGCGCCGGGATGAGCAAGAACCATGGACGGGTCGGGCTTTCCCAGAACTGAGTGAAGAAGCCGGAGAAATACCGAACATTGGGTTCTGTGGTCAGCAACACCGCGTCAAGGCGATGCGCGCGCATCGCGCGCTGTACAATTTCCGTACGCTGAGCAAATTCAACTGGCGGAAAGCCGCGCGGGGGTGGTGTGGATGAGTTCATCGCAGCGTTGTTACTTTTGCTTTTGCTTTTCATTCGCGCGATTTTTTATCGTTGGTCGGTGACAGAATGTAGATTGCATCAATTTGGCAATGGCGGCTGCTTTCAATTCTTGCCATTGCCCCGGTTTCAAATTTTTCGGCAGCACGACATCGCCATAGCGCACGCGCACTAACCGACTCAGTTGGCAATCCACCGCCCGCCACATCCGCCGCACCTCGCGATATTTGCCTTGCTTAATCACCACCGAATACCATGCATTCTTGCTTATCGGAGCCTTCGCATTGTTGGCATTGTCTTGGCAACGCAGCGCGGCAACTGCCGCCGACTGACGGCACACGCGCTGAAATTGAATCACTTGATCGTCAAGCAGAATGCCTTGTTTCAATCGCTTGATAGAATCCGCCTGAATGGTTCCGTAGACGCGGCAGAGATATTCTCGCTCTAAATTGAAGCGCGGGTGCATCAACCGATTCGCCACTTCGCCATCGTTGGTGAACAGCAACAAGCCGCGCGTATTAATATCCAAACGACCCACGGCGACCCAGCGTCCGTATTTTAGTTTCGGCAGACTTGCAAACACGGTGCGACGATGGTTCGGATCGCTGCGCGTGGTGATTTCGCCTTCCGGTTTATTGTAGAGCAGTATGCGCGTTGGCGGGCGCGCCGAATTTGCGCGCAGCGGCTTACCATGCAGGGTGATGCGATTTTTTGAATTGACCTTATCGCCTAACCGCGCAACGTTGCCATCAATGCGTATTTTTTGTTGCGCAATCCACTTTTCAATGGTGCGGCGCGACGCCACCCCCATATTGGCGAGGTATTTGTGCAAACGCTCGTCGGCGGACGACGACTTGCACATCAAGGCTCGCTCGCTTCATCCATGCTCTCCATCTCGGTGGCGGTCGGCAACGCAGATTCGGTTTTGGCGTATTCGGCATCGGCGGACTCTGGCGGCGTAAAAACATCTTGTTGCGTGGAATTTTGAAAAGAAACCAACACTTCGGGCGGCAACGATGCCTCCATCTCCTCGGCGATCTCACCGAGTTCTCGCTGTGGCTGCAACGGCGGCAAATCTTTCAGCGACTGAAGACCAAACCACGAGAGGAATTCGGGCGTGGTCGCCAACAACGCCGGATGCCCAGGCAAATCGCGCACGCCGACTTGCTTAATCCATTCACGGTCGCGCAACCGCTGGATGATCTCGGCGCTCACGCTCACGCCGCGGATATCTTCAATATCCCCGCGCGTCACCGGCTGGCGATAGGCGATGATTGCCAGGGTTTCCAATAATGCGCGAGACATTTTCGGCGCGCGGGCGGCGTGCATCTTGCCGACCCAGTCGGCATATTTTTGACGCGTCTGATAGCGATAGCCGGCGCCGATTCTACAGAGTTCAATGCCGCTGCCGCGCGCTTCGCACTCTTGCTGCAAATTCTGAAACGCTTGCTTAACCTGCGGCGCGGACGGCTGCGCATTGCGCTCAAACAAACTTTGAATGCGCGCCACATTCAGCGGCGTATCGGACGCCAACAGCACCGCTTCCACGATATTTTTTAGTTCATCCGACATGCCGCCTAATCGCCCTCAATGCCTTTCACATGGATGGGCGCTAACGGCTCGTTTTGCACCACCAACAACATCCGGTCGCGCAGCAGTTCTAAAATCGCCATGAAGTTCACCACCAAACCATGCTTGCCTTCCTGTTTGCTCAACAACTCTTCAAACCGAATGAAGCGATTGCGGTGAATCAAATCCAAAATCCGCGTCATCTTTTCACGCACGCTCAACACTTCTCGCCCCACGGTCCAGTGCTTATATTGCGCCGAACGCTCCAACACATTGCGGAACGCCGCCAATAAATCGTTGCGCGTAGCGGTGGGCAATTGGGATGAGGCGGTTGCCGCGGACTGCGCAACATCCGCCGCCACTAAATACAACTCGCGCTCCAAGCGCGGCAACGCATCCAGTTCCTGCGCCGCTTGTCTGAATCGCTCATACTCTTGCAGGCGGCGAATCAAAGCTGCGTGCGGATCTTGTTCATCCTCCTGTCCATCCATGATCGGCTTGGGCAACAGCATGCGCGATTTGATTTCCGCCAACATTGCCGCCATCACCAAATACTCGGCGGCCAAATCCAAGCGCAAGTGACGCATCAGTTCCACATACTCCATATACTGCTGCGTAATGTGCGATATGGAAATATCTAAAATATCTAAGTTCTGTTTGCGAATCAGGTATAGCAATAAATCCAACGGTCCCTGAAAAGATTCCAGAAAAACCTCTAACGCATGCGGCGGAATATACAAATCCTGAGGAAACTTCTCCAACTTCTCGCCGTTGACCAACACCATGGGCGGCGACGAAGACTCATGCGCTGGCGCGGCGTTCATGGCTACGGTTGCTTAATTGAATGCGAATGCATATGCATCCGCGAACGCGCTATGAATACACCACGCCGACTGCTTGGCGCACGATTTCCAAAGTTTCACGCGCTGCTTGCGCCGCCTTGTGATTGCCGTCGTCAATAATCTGACGCACATGGTCATGGTTTTTTTCATATGGAATGGCGCGCTCATGAAACAATTCCTGCTCTTCTAAAATTTTAGCCAGCAACGGCTTTTTGCATTCCAAGCAACCAAACGAAGCCGCGCGGCAACCGGCGGCAGCCCAGTTGCGCGTTTCATCATCGCTATACACTTGATGCAGTTGCCACACCGGACAGCGGTCTGGGTCGCCGGGGTCGTTCAGCCGAACTCTGGCGGGGTCGGTGGGCATACCCTTAATCGCCTGCGCGACTCGTTTTGGATCATCCCGCAACGCGATGATATTACCATACGATTTTGACATTTTCTGACCGTCCAGCCCGGGCATCTTGGCGGCGGCGGTGAGCAACACTTGCGGCTCCGGCAAAATACTTTGCCCGCGCCCTTCCAAATGTCCCAGCAGGCGATCTTTTTCTTGCTGATTGATATTTTGTTGCGCGCGCAGCAGTTGTTGGGCTTGCTGATGCGCCTCGCGGTCTCCCTGTTCAGTGAACTTTTGCCGCAAGCGTTGATAAGATTTGGCGGCTTGCTTGCCCATACGTTGCCTGGACTTGGCAATTTCTTGCTCAAAATTTTCGCCGCGCCCAAAAAAGTGATTGAAGCGGCGCGCAATCTCGCGGGTCAATTCCACATGCGGAACTTGATCTTCGCCGACCGGCACATGCGCGGCGCGATAGATTAAGATGTCCGCCGCTTGCAACAATGGATAACCTAAAAATCCGTAGGTGGCGAGATCCATCGCGCGCAACTTTTGCTGCTGCTCTTTGAAACTGGGAACGCGTTCCAGCCAGCCGAGCGGCGTGACCATAGACAACAACAAATGCAACTCCGCATGCTCCGGCACATGCGATTGAAAAAACAACGTCGCCCGCTGCGGATCCACCCCGGCGGCAAGCCAATCAATCACCATCTCCCATACATACTCGCGCATGGTCGCCGATTTTTCATAGTGGGTGGTCAGCGCATGCCAATCGGCAACGCAGTAAAAGCAGTCATAGTCCCGCTGCAGCCGCACCCAGTTTTTCAGCACGCCATGGTAATGCCCCAAATGCAACCGCCCAGTCGGACGCATGCCGGACAGGACGCGGTTATTGTCGGTTTGGTTGGGCGAGGTCAAGGTGAAAAAAAGGAGAAGTGTGGCTCAGCCAATAGCGCGACCGACTAAGGCGAGGACGGAGAGCATGGGGAAGAAGCAGAAGCGGCACGCTCCGTTAGAAGAATTGAATTCGCGAGGTGCGGGCTTTAATCGTGGCTTGCAGATATTCCATCGGTCGATCGCCCTTGATGCGATTACAACTGCTACACAGCAATTGCAGATTTTCCAGCACCCATGCCCCGCCACGCGATGCCGGGAAGATGTGGTCAATCTCAAAATGCTGAATTTCAAAATGTGCTTTGCAACCGTTGCAGTAGCCGTTTTGTTTGCCATATAAGTGTCCGCGGATTTGCTTCTTACTCAGGGTTAGTTTTTCTTGGTCGGTGCGTGCGGGCGGTGTTTTCAGGGCAAGAAAATCGGAGAACAGTTTCGCTTGCTCGCCTTCGTGAGTGAGTCTCTCTTGCACCAGTTGCACCGC
>JAHRAW010000082.1 GCA_020027415.1 Gammaproteobacteria bacterium | reverse complement strand
TTAGCCGCCCGCCCGCAATTACAAGTAGCCGCCTTAAATGTGCTGTTTGGACAGGGCGACGCACCCGCGATTCCGCTCGCCACAGTGGCAAAAAAGGACGAACACAACCACGAAGATTTGCCGTTTCGGTGCTTGCTTCCTATGCGATTGCCCACCTGCTTAATCGCTATCTCGCCACTACTTCGTGGAACGGGAAATTCTCCATGTTCTCCATGCCCATCAGCAACGAAACCTTTATCTCTGGTTTTCGCTTGCAACCAAGCCAAAATGTGGGCGTGGATTTCAGCGTGATTGACCGCTCTTTTAAGCCAATCCCCGCCGATCCGTATTACCGCTTGCAAGTGGAATATAGCTTTTAAGCGGCAAAGCGGACAACCAAGCGAAATAACCAGCGGGGGCGAGGCCGAATCGCCCCGGTTTTTTGTGCAACCCCATCCCGCTTGCCAGCCTTTCCCAAGCGGTTGAATCGTCGCGTTGTAAGCCCCACTTTATTACCAACTCAGCAACCGATACAATTTTTCTCAGCGCATCCATGAATGCAGAAAAACTAACCACCCAATTCCAAACCGCGTTGGCGGAGGCGCAGAGTTTGGCGATTGCGCGCGGGCATCAATTCATTGAGCCGTTGCATTTGATGTCGGCGATGCTCGCGCAAGAAAATAGCGGCGTGCGCCGGTTGCTCGCGCAGATTGAGGTCAAGGTGAATCAATTGCGCGCCGATTTGGCGGCGGCGTTGGCGCGTCTGCCCACGGTGGAAGGCAATCACGGGCAACTGCACTTTGCCAACGAATTAGCAAGTTTGCTGAATGTCGCCGAAAAGTTGGCGCAGCAGCGCAACGACCGCTACCTTGCCAGCGAACTATTTGTTCTCGCGACGGTGGCTGAGGAAGGCGGTGGCTCCGGTGCGGGTACGTTAGGCGCGTTGTTGCGCGCCGCCGGCGCCACCAAAACCAACCTGGAAAAAGCCATTGCAACCATGCGCGATGGGCAACCCGTGGATGACCCCAATGCTGAACAGCAACGCCAAGCGTTGGAAAAATACACGATGGATATCACCGAACGCGCCGAACAAGGAAAATTAGATCCGGTCATCGGGCGCGATGATGAAATTCGCCGCGCGATTCAAGTCTTGCAGCGGCGCACTAAGAATAATCCGGTGCTGATTGGTCCGCCGGGGGTCGGTAAAACCGCGATCATTGAAGGATTGGCGCAGCGCATCGTCAATGGTGAAGTGCCGGACGGGGTTAAGAATAAACGCGTGCTGGCGTTGGACTTGGGTGCGCTGCTTGCCGGCGCTAAATACCGCGGCGAATTTGAAGAACGCCTTAAGGCGGTGCTGCGCGACCTTGCCAAACAGGAAGGGCGGATTATTTTGTTTATTGATGAATTGCATACCATGGTCGGCGCCGGCAAAGCCGACGGCGCGATGGACGCCGGCAACATGCTGAAGCCGGCGTTGGCGCGCGGCGAACTGCACTGCGTCGGCGCAACCACGCTGGATGAATACCGAACTTACCTTGAAAAAGACGCGGCGTTGGAGAGACGGTTTCAAAAAATATTGGTCAACGAACCGAACTTGGAGGACGCCATTGCCATTTTGCGCGGCTTGAAAGAACGCTATGAAGTGCATCACGGCGTGGACATCACCGACCCCGCCATCGTCGCCGCCGCGACGTTGTCGCATCGGTATATTACCGACCGCAACTTGCCGGACAAAGCCATTGATCTGATGGATGAAGCGGCCAGCCGCATTCGCATGGAAATTGATTCCAAGCCGGAAGTGATGGATCGCTTGGAGCGCAAATTGATTCAGTTGAAAATTGAACACGAAGCGTTGAAAAAAGAAACCGATGAGGTATCAAAGCAGCGGCGCGCCGACTTGCAAACCGAAACCGAACGATTGGAACGGGAATACGCGAAACTGGAGAAAATCTGGAATGCGGAGAAAGCCGCGGTGCACGGCAACCAGCATGTCAAGGAGGAACTGGAACGGGCGCGCACCGAATTGGAAGCCGCGCGCCGCGGCGGCGACCTAACGCGCATGGCGGAATTGCAATACGGCAAAATTCCCCAACTGGATAAGCAACTGAAAGCCGCCAGTCAGGTTGAGCACCAAGAAATGAAGTTGTTGCGAAACCGCGTCAACGAAGATGAAATCGCCGCGGTGGTGTGCAACTGGACCGGCATCCCGGTGGCAAAAATGTTAACCGGGGAAAAGCAGAAACTGCTGCAAATGGAAGCCAGCCTGCGCCAGCGGGTGGTCGGTCAGGAGGAAGCGCTTGCCGCCGTCGCCAACGCCATCCGCCGTTCGCGCGCCGGGCTGTCCGACCCCAATCGCCCGGCTGGTTCGTTCTTGTTTCTGGGTCCCACCGGCGTCGGCAAAACCGAATTGAGCAAGGCAGTGGCTGAATTTTTGTTTGACTCGGAACAAGCCATGCTGCGGATGGATATGTCGGAGTATATGGAAAAGCATTCGGTGGCGCGTTTGCTCGGCGCGCCGCCCGGCTATGTCGGCTATGAAGAAGGCGGCGCCTTGACCGAAGCGGTGCGCCGCCGCCCCTATTCGGTGATTTTGTTGGACGAAGTGGAGAAGGCGCACAGTGATGTGTTTAATATCCTGCTGCAAGTGTTGGATGACGGCAGGTTGACCGACGGGCACGGGCGCACGGTGGATTTTCGCAACACGGTGATCATTATGACTTCCAACCTCGGCTCGAAAATTATTCAAGAGCGGGGCGGCAAAGACGATTATGAAAGCATGAAAAAATTCGTGTTGGAGGTGGTCGGCGACCATTTCCGCCCGGAATTCGTCAACCGAATTGATGATCTGGTGGTGTTCCACGCGCTGGCGCATGCGCAAATTAAACAAATCGCGCAAATTCAGTTGGCTGCTCTTCGCAAGCGTCTTGCGCAGCGTGAGTTGTCGCTGAAAGTTTCCGAGCAAGCGTTGGAAAAATTGGTTGAATTCGGTTTTGACCCGGGGTTCGGCGCGCGCCCGTTGAAACGCGTCATCCAAACGGAAATAGAAAATCGCGTGGCGACCGGCATGCTCGCCGGCGAATTCAGCGCCGGCGATTGCGTGGAAGTGGAATACTTGGATGCAGGTTTTGAGGTGGTGCTGCCAGCCAAATCACGCCGCCGGGTTGGTTGAGAACTCGGTTGATTGAAGAATCAATGGATTGAAAACTTAATGGATTTACCACTTGGGTTCTCTTAGGCTCTGGCGGCCGCCCACACGCTTACTGTTTGCACGCCGGCTTTTTTTAACGCGCGCGCCGCGGCGTTGACGGTGCTGCCGCTGGTGACCACATCGTCCAACAACGCAACATGGGTATGCGACAAGCGGCGCGGCGCGTGGAATGCGCCCTGCACATTGCGTTCTCGTTGCGCTTTGCCAAGCCCGGTTTGCGGCGCGGTATTTTTGATCCTCTCAAGCGACGCATGACTGACTTTGACGCCCAGTTCCTTGCCGACCCGGCGCGCAATTTCCAATGATTGATTAAAGCCGCGATGGCGCAATCGTTTGCGATGCAGCGGAATCGGTATCAGCAACTCCGGCAACGGGTGCATACTTTTCCACACGCGCATGCAGAGCATCGTTGCCAGCGAACTCGCATGGCGGAGTTGTTTGTGATACTTAAGCATTTGAATGTGCGCGGCAATCGGCTCGCGATACTTGAACGGAATAATCGCATGGTCGTACTGGGGTTGTTGCGCTTGGCAACCGCCGCATACGCCGGGCGCCGGCAACTCCGCGCCGCAGACTTCGCAGCCAATTAAAATCCATGGCAAGAGTCGTCGGCACGCCGCGCAAAATCCATGCGCGCCGCGGGCGGCGCATAGCGCGCAACGGGTCGGCAACCATGCATCCAAGAGCGCCGCGCCTTGTCGGAGAATTCGGCGCGTTCCATTTAGGCGGACGGAAGACATGCGAAAGGGAAGGTTGATTTCAGACTGCGTGATGCGGTTGGTATGGAATCGGATATTAAATTGAAACCTGAATTTAAACTTGAAACTTGAAACTGGATTTGCGCCAAATCTCACGCGCCAAAGCGCGATGGCAACACGCTAGCGGTGGGTTGCACTATCTGCTGACGCGCATTCGGCGCGAACTTGCCGAGCGGTGGAAACTGGCGCAACATCGGCGCGAACTAAGCGAATCAAGCAAACTAAGCGAACCCCCCAACCGCGCCCAGTTGTTGCTGTTTGATTTTGACGACAGCGAATTTCCATGCGGCGATGCAGTGCAAGTGCAACGAGTTTCCATAGTGGATTGGCAAACGACCGCGCAACCGAAGATTGCGGCCAAGGCTGCGGGCAATTTTGACGGCGTGGTGATGTGCCTGCAACCGGCTTGGTTACAACTGAACGCCTTATTCGCTGCAATGTTGCCAAGGCTCCGCCCGAGCGGCGCGTTGCTATTCTGCACTTTTGGTCCGGATACGCTGCAACAACTGCGCTGGGCGTGGCAACAAGTTGACTCGCTTCCCCATGTGCATCCGTTCTTTGATATGCATATCATCGGCGACCAACTGCTGCAATGCGGCTTCACCGACCCGATCATGGATGTGGACCGGGTGACGGTGGAATACGCGCAACCGAGCATGTTGTATGCCGACCTTCGCAGCGAAGGGTTCATCAATATCATGCAATCTCGCCGCAAAACACTCACCGGTAAAGCGCGCGCGCGCGATTTTCACAACGCGCTAACGAGTCTGCGTCCGCCCGGCGCGCCGCTCGCCATCACCTATGAACTAATTTACGGCTTCGCCACCGCGCCGCGCGCATCGTTGCCAGCCTCAGCCTCGCAAGTGCGCGTGGCGCCGCCGAAAATGTGAGATTGAATCGATTGAATTTTCCATGCTTTCATCTCACATTCTGCAATGGCATGATGTTCTTTGATTCGCTTGTTAGCGATATCCACATAATGTTGTGCAGAATCAATTCCAATGAATCTACAATCTTGTTGCAATGCTCCAATGCCAGTTGAGCCAGATCCCATAAATGGATCCAGCACCACGCCCTTTGGCGGCGCATATACCTGCACAAGATAGCGCATTA
>JAHRAW010000066.1 GCA_020027415.1 Gammaproteobacteria bacterium | reverse complement strand
GCCCACCATCCGCCCGTTTCAAATCCGCATACCGCAAACCATTTTGGAGCGCCTTCGCACTCGGGTGGCGGAATATCCATGGCATGAAATGCCCGATGACGGCGGCTGGGGGGTATGGCGCTAATCTGCATTATATGAAAACGTTTTGCGCCTACTGGCTTAAGTGTTACGACTGGCGCACGCACGAACGGAAACTGAATCAGTTCGCGCAGCATATCGCTGCGGTGGATGGCATGGATATGCACTTCATCCATGAAAAAGGCGGCGGGGCAAAGCCTTTGCCGTTGCTCATCATGCATGGTTGGCCCGGTTCGGTGGTTGAGTTTCTGCGCATCATTGAGCCGTTGGCGCATGCCGAGCGGTTTGGCGGTGACATTGAGGCTGCGTTCACGGTGGTCGCGCCGTCGTTGCCGGGCTTTGGTTTCTCAGCGCGCCCGCCGCGCCCGTATGGTCCGCGCAAAATGGCTTGCTTGCTTAATCAATTGATGACTCAAGTGCTGGGATACGATGGCTATCTGGCGCAAGGCGGCGATTGGGGCGGCGCGGTTTTCCCAATGCAGAATTGGGTATACTGCATTTTCAACCCATCTCATTCATGCGGTGATACAAAGATGCCAACGCGTAAAAAATTGCCGAGCAAGCATTCCGCCAACCAAAAGCATGTCGGCGACAACGAAAGCAAAAGCAAAAGCGAAATCCCGTTTGATTTTGAGAAATCGCTTGCCGAGTTGGAGAAAATTGTGCAGCGCATGGAACGCGGCGAGCATACATTGCAACATACTTTGCAAGATTTTGAGCGCGGTATGATGCTTACCGAACAATGTCAGAAAAGTCTGCAAGCGGCGCAGCAGCGGGTGGATGTGTTAGTGAAGCGACACGGCAGTTATCAACTGCAACCACTGGAATCGTTGGATGAAGATGAAGATGAAGATGAAGATGAAGATGAAGAGTCTGAGGCGTAGGTTGGAAAGATTGTTTGGCGGCGCGAGGAACATGTTCGGTTGAGCGATTTTGAAGCGGCGTGGAAATTATATCGCGCGCGCGCCGAACGCGCGTTGGCGGCGCGCTTGCCGGCGGTCGCCGCAACCGACTCCGCCGCGTCACTCAGTGCCGCTAAGGCTCCGCTACAATTGATTCCGCCGCGATTGGGCGAAGCGATTCGTTATGTTTGCTTAAACGGCGGCAAGCGGTTTCGCGCCATGTTGGTGTATGCGTGCGGCGAACTCGCGGGCGCCGCTTTGGAGCAGTTGGATGCGGCCGCGGCCGCGGTGGAAATGATGCATGCCTATTCGTTAGTGCATGATGACCTGCCGGCTATGGATGACGATGATATACGGCGCGGTCGCAAAACTTGTCACATTGCCTACGACCAAGCCACCGCGATATTAACCGGCGACGCCTTGCAAGCCATGGCCTTTGAAACCTTAGGCGTTGATTCGGCGTTGCGCGTTACGCCGAAGCGCCGGGTGCGCATGCTCGCAACCCTTGCCGACGCAGTCGGCGCGCGTGGCATGGTCGGCGGGCAAGCGTTGGATATGGAGGCGGTCGGCGCGGCGCGCAGTCCGGCGCAACCGGGCATTGAGCAATTGAGCCTTGCGCAACTGAGCCGCATGCATCGCATGAAAACGGGCGCGTTGATTCGCGCCGCCGCCTGCTTGGGATGTTTAACCGCGCCGCGCGTGGATGAAAAATTGCTGCAGGCGTTGGCTGAGTATGCGACCGGTCTCGGCTTGGCGTTTCAAATCGTAGATGATATTTTAGATGTGGAAGCCAGCAGTGAAACCTTGGGCAAGGCGGGCGGCGTGGATCGGCGTATGCAAAAAACCACTTATGTATCGCTGTTGGGCGTCGCCAAAGCGCGTGAAGAAGCGCGGCGGGAGTGTCAGAATGCCCGCCAAATCGCCGTTGCGTTGGGTGATAATACGCAGTTCCTGCAGCAACTCGCGCACTTTGTAGAGAAGCGGAATTTTTGATGCAACCGAGCGACTCCCCGGCCACGGCTTCTCGCGCCGCCTATCCGTTGCTGTTTGGCATTGACCGCCCGGAGCAGTTACGGCAACTGGAAGCCAAGCAACTGCCGATCCTGGCGGACGAAATCCGCCGCTTTTTGATTGAGGTCACTTCGCGCACCGGCGGGCATTTGGCGCCGGGCTTAGGCACGGTGGAACTGACCCTTGCCTTGCACTATGTGTTCAACACGCCGGCGGACCGCTTGGTGTGGGATATTGGGCATCAGGCGTATCCGCACAAACTGCTGACCGGGCGGCGCGACAATTTTCATACCATTCGCCAACACCAAGGGCTGTCCGGATTCCTCAAACGCAGCGAGAGCGAATACGACGCCTTTGGCGCCGGTCATGCCGGCACTTCCATTAGCGCGGCGCTCGGCATGGCGGTGGCGGCGCGCCTCAATGATACCGCCAAGGAAGTGGTGGCGATTATCGGCGACGGCGCCCTCACCAGCGGCATGGCGTATGAAGCCTTGAACAACGCCGGCGATTTGGATGCCAACTTGTTGGTGGTGCTGAATGACAATGAAATGTCCATTTCGCGCAATGTCGGGGCGATTTCCAACTATCTGGCGCGCATCCTGTCCGGGCATGCATATACCAGCGTGCGCGCGGGCAGTAAAACCGTGCTAAGTACGTTGCCGCCGCTGAAAAATTTAGCGCGCCGCTGGGAGGAGCATATCAAAGGCATGGTGATGCCCGGCACTTTGTTTGAGGAACTCGGTTTCTACTATATCGGACCGGTGGACGGGCATAACTTAAGCGCGCTACTCGCCACCCTGAAAAACATGCGCGGGATGAAGGGTCCGCGGTTCCTGCATGTGGTTACGCAGAAAGGCAAGGGTTTCAAGCCGGCTGAAGGCGACCCGTGTGTGTACCATGGCGTAACGCCGTTCAACCCAAGCACCGGCAAGATGGAGAAGAAAAAGAGCAGTCGCACCTATACCGATGTATTCAGCGACTGGCTGTGCGACATGGCGGCGCAGGATAACAAACTGGTGGGGATTACGCCGGCGATGCGCGAGGGCTCCGGGTTGGTGAAATTTTCTGTTGACTACCCAGAACGCTATTTTGATGTCGGCATTGCGGAACAGCATTCGCTGACCTTCGCCGCCGGCTTGGCGAGCGAAGGCTTGAAGCCGGTGGTGGCGATTTATTCCACTTTCTTGCAGCGCGCCTACGACCAACTCATCCACGATATCGCCATTCAAAATTTGGATGTGACGCTGGCGATTGACCGCGCCGGGCTGGTGGGAGCCGATGGCGAAACCCATGCCGGCAGTTATGATTATGCTTACCTGCGTTGCATTCCGGGGCTGGTGATTATGGCGCCCGCCGATGAGGCGGAATGCCGCGATATGCTGTACACCGCCTACCGCCACCCGGCGCCGGCGGTGGTGCGGTATCCGCGCGGTAGCGGGCCGGGCGTTGTGCCGCGCGTGCGCATGCAAGATTTACCCATCGGCAAAGCCGAAATTCGGCGCACCAGTTGCGCGCACGGCGACCTCGCCATTCTCGCGTTCGGCGCTATGTTGGCAACCGCTGAACAAATTGCCCCGCAACTGGACGCCACCGTGGTTAACATGCGCTTTGTCAAGCCGCTGGATGACGCCCTGATTATGCAGATGGCGGAGGAGCATTCGTTGTTGGTGACGCTTGAAGAGCATGTGGTTGCCGGCGGCGCCGGTTCGGCGGTCAACGAATTGCTGCGGCGGCGCAATCGCAATGTGGAAGCGCTTAATCTGGGGCTGCCCGATGCGCATATAAAGCATGGCTCTCAGTCGCAGCAACTGGCTGAGTGCGGCTTGGATGCGCCTAGCCTGCAACAAAGGATTGAGCGTAAAATTTCGCAGATGGCAACGCCTAACCCGACCTCAACCGGCGACCATCCGTAGCGCACCACCGCGCACCGAACGTAACCTTTAATGGATATCCCCGGGCGCCGCCAAGCCGATTCGCGCCGATTTTTCAGCCAACCAACCATGTCCAATCCAGCCGCCGCCAAACTTGCCGCGCCGCCTGAGTCGCTCAAGCCGCCGATTGCCGATGTGCAAGGCGGCGTGGATGAGCGGAATATCACCATTGATCAGGTCGGCATCAAAGACCTACGCTATCCACTCACCATTGAAGATCGTAGCGGCGCGCAGAATACGGTGGCTTCAGTCAGTATGTTTGTGGAACTGCCGCCGCAGCATAAAGGCACGCACATGTCGCGTTTCGTTGAGGTGTTGCATACCCAATGCGCGACAGTTGCAGTGGCGACTTTGCCGCGCGTGCTGAGGGCGCTGAGCGCCAGGCTGGACGCGCCCAAAGCAAACCTTGAACTGACTTTTCCTTATTTCGTGCATAAACTCGCGCCGGTGTCTGCGGCGCACAGCCTGCTGGATTACCAAGTCACCTTGCGCGGCGAAATTGACCATGAGCGATGTAATTCGGCGGTTAAGGTGACGGTTCCGGTAACCAGTTTATGCCCGTGTTCCAAAGAGATATCCGCCTACGGCGCGCATAATCAACGCTCGCATGTGACGGTGGAAGTTGAGTCCAACCCCACCATTTTGCTTGAGGAGTTGATTGATATCGTGGAAAGCCAAGCCAGTTGCGAACTATACGGCTTGCTCAAGCGCGCCGATGAAAAATTCATCACCGAGAAAGCGTACGACAACCCCAAGTTTGTTGAGGATATGGCGCGCGATGTCGCCGGAATTTTTAACCGCGATGCGCGTATCACCCGATATAGCGTTAGCGTGGAAAATTTTGAGTCCATTCACAACCACTCGGCGTATGCGCGCATCAGCCGCGACCCGGTCGGCGAACGCGCCGCCATTCCGCACGCAGAATCATAAAACGCTCGGCGACCGCCGCCGCTACATCCACCACACCGCGAGCGGTTGTTTCTGAGGTCGGTTTTTGTTATACTCCTCACCCGGTTACGCTTAACAACTTCATAACTTCACAATCTTGCCGCCAATGCCAGCCCCCGAATTATTCGCCGACCCCATCGTGGAGGCAAAAGATGTGCATTTTTCATTCGCGCAGCAATCCATTTATCGCGGGCTCAATCTGCTCATCCCGCGCGGCAAAGTAACCGTGATTATGGGCGCCAGCGGTTGCGGCAAATCCACCTTTCTAAGTTTGCTGGGCGGTCGCTTACAGCCGAGCAGCGGGCAAGTGTTGTTTGATGGGCAGTCGGTCGCGGCGCTCAGCAATAATCAGTTGTTTGCCATGCGGCGCAAAATGGGCATGCTGTTCCAAAGTAGCGCCTTGCTGACCGATTTATCGGTGTTTGAGAATGTCGCTTTTCCGTTGCGCGAGCAAACCGATTTGCCGGAGGCGTTAATCCGCATCTTGGTGTTGTTGAAACTGGAAATGGTGGGCTTGCGCGGCGCGCGCGCGGTGATGCCGGGCGAACTTTCCGGCGGCATGCAAAGAAGGGTGGCGTTGGCGCGGGCGATTGCGTTGGACCCGAAAATGGTGCTGTATGATGAGCCGTTCGTTGGCTTGGACCCGATTTCCATGGGCGTGATTGTCAAATTAATCCGTGAGTTGAACGACGCGCTTGGCTTGACTTCCATTGTGGTCACGCATGATGTGGTGGAAGGTCGCGCCATCGCCGATTACCTCTATTTGCTCGGCGGCGGCAAGGTCATCGGGCAAGGCACCGCCGATGAAATCAGCCGCAGTACGTTACCGGAAGTGCGGCAGTTTATGAACGGGTTGCCCGATGGTCCGGTGGAATATCACTACCCGGCAACCGAGTATCGCAGAGATCTTGGCTTGACGCCGGAGCGCGCGGCGCGATGAAACCGCTCGCCGCACTGGGACGTTGGGTGCTGGCTGCGCTCGCCCGGCTGGGCGCGGCGGTTTTGTTTTTGTTGCGCGCGTTGGGCGGTTCGGTTCGCGTCTTGCCGCGCTTTTCCTTAGTGCTGGAACAGTTGTATTGCCTCGGCGTTTTGACTATGCTAATCACCGTGGTGTCGGGGCTGTTTGTCGGCATGGTGCTGGGCTTGCAAGGCTATTATCAACTGGTCAATTTCAGCGCCGAATCCAGTCTCGGCTTAGTGGTGGCGTTGTTCTTGGTGCGCGAACTAGGACCAGTATTATCGGCGTTGCTGTTTGCCGGGCGCGCCGGCTCGGCTTTGACCGGCGAGATTGGCTTGATGAAAGCCACCGAACAATTGTCGGCAATGGAAATGATGGCGGTTGACCCGATCGTACGCATCATCGGACCGCGGTTGCTTGCCGGCGTGCTGGCGATGCCGCTACTGGCGGCAATGTTCAGCGCGGTCGGCGTGTTGGGCGGTTATTTGATTGGGCATGGTCAGTTTGGCGTGGACGCTGGGGTATACTGGTCATCCATGCAGAACGGCGTGGAATTATTTGCTGATGTGCTGAATGGCATCATCAAGAGCGTGGTATTTGGTTTTGTGATTACTTGGGTGGCGTTGTTTGAGGGGTATCATGCAACGCCAACCTCCGAAGGCGTCAGTCGCGCGACCACGCGTACCGTGGTAACTTCGTCGTTGGCGATCTTGGGGGGCGACTATATTTTAACCGCATTAATGTTTGGAGGATGGTAAATGAAGCACAAAGGTATTGGGCGTGGCATTGAAATCTGGGTTGGGGTGTTCGTGCTTGGCGGCTTGGCGGCGCTGGCGATGCTGGCGATGCAAGTGAGCGATGCGGGCGGCGGTGGTGGCGCCACTTTTCGCGTGCACGCGGATTTCAGCAATGTGGGCGGCTTGAATGAAAAGGCGCCGGTGATGGTCGGCGGGGTGCGCATTGGTCGCGTCGGCGAAATCTCCATCAACAAAGAAAACTATCGCGCGGTGGTGGGGATGGATATAAACGCAGGATATGATAACCTGCCCATTGATACCAGCGCCTCCATATTAACCGCGGGCTTGCTTGGCGCGCAATATGTTGGGTTGCAACCGGGCGCCGAGGAGTTCTACCTCCAACACGGCGACCGCGTGGCAATCACGCAATCGGCGATTCAACTGGAATCGCTGATTAGCCAATTTATGTTCAGCCAAGGCAAAAGCAAACCGAGTGAATCGCCATGACTAAATTAATTCCCATGAACTTGCGCGCCATCGGGTGCTGCCTACGCCGACCGTTGTGCGGCGCGTTGCTTGGCGTCGGCTTGCTATTGCCGATGTCGGCGATGGCGGCGGAAACTCCGCATCGGGCGTTGGAAGATGCGGTGCAAACCTTGTTGGATGAATTCACCAGCCAGCGGCGCGTGTTTGAGGAAGACAAGAATAAGTTATACGAACTGGTTGAGCGAGTGGCGGTGCCGCTGTTTGATTTTCAGCGAATTTCCAAACTGGTGTTGGCGAGCCACTGGAAGCAAGCGAGCGTGCGACAACGCCAAGAATTCAGCGCGCAGTTCAAAGATTTATTAATCCGCACCTATGCCACCGCGCTGTTTAAATATACCGGCAACGAGAAGATGGTTTTCATCGGCTCCGAAATCACCGAACGCAACGGGCGCAAGTTTGCCGTCGCCAAATCGGAAGTGACCTTGGGGGATGCGCCCGCCGTTGCGGTTGATTACGCGTTGATTTTGGGAGCGGACGGCGATTGGAAAATCTATAACTTGACCATCAACGGTCTTAACATGGTCACCAACTATCGCAACACGCAGGGCGCTTCCATAGAGCGGCTCGGCTTGGATGGCATGCTCGCGTTGATGAAGCAAGCCAACGCCAATTTGTAATGCAATCGCCGCGGCAATCTCCGATGCAAGCCAAGAATAATCATGTTACGCTGAGCGGTCCGTTGACGCTGAAAACCGTGCCGGCATGGTTTGAGAAAACGCCGCAATTTTGCGCGCAACCCATCCGCGTTGATTTAGCCGCCGTGCAGGAAGCCGACAGCGCCGGGCTTGCGTTATTAGTGCATTGGTCTAAGTTGGCGCGCGCCTCTTCCACGCCGTTGCAATTTACCGAAGTTCCGCCGCAGTTATATCAATTGGCGAAAATAGCCGATTTGGAAGCATTGTTTGCCGGGTAGATCCGATGACCACCCCCAAAGACATTCAGCATTGGATTCAACACGGCTTGCCGGACGCCGAGGTTCGCGTAGACGGCGATGGGCATCATTTTGAAGCCGTCATCGTGGCCGCCGAGTTCGCCGGTCACTCCATGTTGCAG
>JAHRAW010000073.1 GCA_020027415.1 Gammaproteobacteria bacterium | reverse complement strand
GCCTCTCACGCCGGAAACAGGGGTTCAATTCCCCTAGGGAGCGCCAATCTCCTGCGCTTCAGCCTGGTACAGTAACGCTGACGCGTTGCAACCATGATTCTGCGCCACCGATTACTGCCGCACAATTTCCCGCGCCTGCCATAAATCTTCCCACGCCGCCGCTTTTTGTTGCGGGCTGCGTAACAAGTAGGCGGGATGGTAAGTGACCACCAGCGGGATATTGTTCGCTCCGTAGTGGTGGGTTTGGGCGCGTAGTTTTGCCAGCGGTTGCGTGCTTCTGAGTAACGTTTGCGCGCTGATGCGCCCCAAGGCGACGATTACTTTCGGCTTAATCAGCGCCAACTGCTGATGCAAATACGGCTCGCATTGTGCCACCTCCGCGGGCAACGGGTCGCGATTATTAGGCGGGCGGCATTTGAGTATGTTGGCGATGAACACTTGCTCACGTTGCATTCCCAAGGCGGCGATCATCATATCCAGCAGTTTGCCGGCGCGCCCGACAAACGGCTGCCCTTGCAAATCTTCGTGCTGCCCCGGCGCTTCGCCGACCAACAACCAATCCGCATTGGAACTGCCGCAACCAAACACGGTGTTGGCACGGTGGCGGTGCAATTCACATTTTTGACATGCCGCCACCGCTTGCGCCACGCGTTGCAAGGATGGTTGCGCGTCTTCTTGCGCGGCGGCGGGTTGGTCTGGTGACTCGGGTTGCGCTGCTTGCGCGGCGGTGGCGGCAACAACTCGCGCGCGGTGCGCGGAAGTGGATGCTTCCGCTACTGGCTGTGGTTGCGGCGACGATTGCTGCTGCGATTGCGATTGCGATTGCAACGCGGGCGAGCGGTCGGCGGCGCGGAGTTTCCACACCTCAACGCCCATCTTGCGCAGAATATCCAGTTGCTGTTTAGAATGAGTCAGCATGATGAAATACGCCTGCCTGCCCGCCCGCTTGCCGCCCGTTAGATCGCCTGCGCCCGTTGCCGATGAGACGCAGACTCGGTGTCGTATAACTTATTCAGCGCGTTGATATACGCCTTGCCCGAAGCGATGACAATATCCAGGTCGGCGCCATGCCCGTTGACGATGCGCCCGGCGCGCTCCAACCGCACGCCGACTTCTCCCTGCGCGTCGGTGCCGCTGGTGATACTATTCACCGAGTAAAGTTGCAGCAAACTGCCGGACTGCACCACCGATTCAATCGCGCGAAAGGTTGCATCCACCGCGCCATTGCCCTGCCCGTGCGCGTTTTTTGCCACGCCGTCCACTTCCATCCGCACGGTGGCGGTGGATGTTTCGCCGCTGCGCGAGGTGGTTTCCAAGCGCTGCATGCTGAACCGGGATTGCTCCGAGTTGTTGGCGGTGTCGGCCATCAACGCTTGCAAGTCATCGTCAAAAATCTCGTGCTTGTTATCCGCAAGTTCCTTGAAACGCGTGAACGCGCGATTTAATTCGGCATCCGACTTAAACTGAAAGCCGAGAAATTTCATCCGTTCGGTGAACGCATTTCTGCCGGAGTGCTTGCCCAACACGATGCGATTGGCAACCCAGCCGACATCTTCGGCGCGCATGATTTCATAGGTTTCGCGCGCCTTGATGACGCCGTCTTGGTGAATGCCCGCTTCGTGCGCGAAGGCGTTGGCGCCGACGATGGCTTTGTTGGGCTGCACTGGAAAGCCGGTGATGCTGGAAACCAGACGACTTGCCGGCACAATCTGGGTGGCGTCAAGGCCGCTGTCGCAGGGAAACTCATCCTGCCGAGTGCGCACCGCCATGACAATTTCTTCCAACGAAGCGTTGCCGGCGCGCTCGCCCAAACCGTTGATGGTGCACTCCACTTGGCGCGCGCCCGCCATCACCGCCGACAACGAGTTGGCGACCGCCAAGCCGAGGTCGTTGTGGCAATGGGTGGAAAATACGGCTTTGTGCGCATTGGGAATGCGCGCCAATAATTGCCCGACCAATTCGCCAAACTGATGCGGCAAGGTGTAGCCGACCGTGTCCGGTATGTTGATGGTGTTGGCGCCCGCGTCTATCGCCGCCTCAATGATGCGACACAAGAAATCCAGTTCGGAACGCCCGGCGTCCTCCGGCGAAAATTCCACATCGTCGGTGTAGTCTCGGGCTTGCTTGACGGCTGCCACCGCGCACTCCACTACTTTCTCCGGCGACATCTTCAACTTCTGCTGCATGTGAATCGGCGACGTGGCGATGAAGGTATGGATGCGCGCGGAAGCCGCCGGGCGAAGCGCGTCGCCGGCTTGTTTGATGTCCTGCGGATTGGCGCGCGCCAACCCGCACACGGTGCTATCGGTAATCCGCGTAGCGATGGCTTGCACGGCGTTGAAATCGCCGCGGCTGGCGGCGGGAAAACCCGCCTCAATAATATCCACGCGCATTTTCTCCAGTTGCCGCGCCACGCGGATTTTTTCGTCCTGGGTCATGGATGCGCCTGGGCTCTGCTCGCCGTCGCGCAAGGTGGTGTCAAAGATGATCAATTTGTCTTTCATGTTCCTGCCTCAGTGTCGCCGCAATGAAATCGGCATCAATCTGCTCCCCTGCCGATATGAACGGCGGGTAGAGTGCGAATTACAGCAATGAGATGTGGGATAAATACTAATGCGCGCGCACGCGCAGTAGCAGATTGAGATTTAGCGACAGCAGAAAGCAAGGAAGGAAAGGAACTCGGGGAGAACGGGGGAAAATCAAACCAACGACAAACAAGCCGAGGGCGACAAAAAAATCGGCGAACTGAACATGCCGCGCGTTCCGAGCGTCGCGCCGAGTTTTGTACGCAGGCGCGCCCAACTCGGTGCCGGTTTGCCCGGTGGTTGCGATTCGCCCAGCCAAAGCAACGTAGTGGTGGTTCGGTTTAGCCAACATGCTACGTACCGTACACGCTCTGTATTTGAAATGCAAGCAAAAAATTATACGAGAATCCAACGAATTAAGCCGCGAAGCAAGCGCAAGCCGATTTATGAATCGGTTTTGTCGTTGGCTTCATCTTCATCGTGGTCCGGCAAAAACGCCGGGGGATCCACATTGCCGCGATGCCAGCGTAGCACCCAGCCGACCGGACCGGAAGCGACATAGGCGAACGCCAGCAGAAACAGCACGCGCGGCGGGTCAAAGAAAATCAGCACGAAGGTTACCGCAAACGCGACCAGAATTGCGAACGGGATGCGGTTGATCAAGTCAAAATCCTTGAAACTGCGGAATTTCAAGTTGCTGACCATCAGCGCCGCCAACAGCAATGTGGCGATGGCGCTGCCCCACGACATGGCTCGCCCGTCAAAGCCCGAGGCATGGAAATTCCACACCCAAAAAACCACGAAGGCGGCCGCCGAGGGACAGGGTATGCCGTAAAAATAGCGGTTGTCTTTGATGTGCAAGGTGTTGAAGCGGGCGAGACGCAGCGCGGCGGCGGCGGCGTATAGAAACGCGGTCAGCCAGCCGGCTTTGCCAAGGGCTTGCAAGGACCAGAAATACATCACCAACGCCGGCGCCAAGCCGAACGCAATCAAATCCACCAAACTATCGTATTCCTTGCCGAAATCGCTGGCGGTGTCGGTCCAGCGGGCAACGCGCCCGTCCAACCCGTCCATGATCATGGCAATCAGCAGCGCGAGCGCGGCTTTGTCAAAATTGCCATGCGTGGCTTGGATGATGGCGTAGAAGCCGAAGAACAGCCCGGCGGTGGTGAACAAACTGGGTAGGAAATAAATGCCTTTGCGGGTGCTTTTGTCGCGCATGGTCGTTGGCGGGCGAAATTTAACGCGCTGGCTCAGGGCTCAAGGCTTAGGGCAAAACCCGATGATGTCGTTGCCGGACAGCACGCGCTGCCCCAACTGCACCGCCACCCGCGTATCGCGCGGCAGGTATACATCCACGCGCGAGCCAAAACGAATGAAGCCGTAGCGTTGCCCGGTTTTAACCATGTCGCCGGGCTTTACATACGACAAAATGCGGCGCGCGATCAAGCCGGCGATTTGCACGCTGACAATATCCGCGCCTTGTTCGGTTTGAATCCAAATCGCGTTGCGCTCGTTGGCGCGCGAGGCTTTATCCAACGCCGCATTGAAAAACTTGCCGCGCTGATACCAGCATTGGCGAATGGCGCCGCCCATCGGAATGAGGTTTGAATGCACCGAAAAAACATTCATAAAGATGCTGATTTTGAGGGATTTAACGCCGGCGAGATACGGGTTGTCGGTTTCACCAAGCGCTACAATTTTACCGCTGGCGGGGCTGACGATGGCGCCCGGCTGGTCGCTGATACGGCGCTTCGGGTCGCGGAAAAATTGGCAAACCAGTCCAATCAACAACCATACGATGATTGACCAGTAGCCGAATAGCCAAGTGGCGAGCACGCCACACGTCACCGCGATGAGCAGATGCGCGCGCCCTTCGCGGGCGAGGATGGGGTAGTTGAAAGAATCCATGTGTGGAGAGTTTAGTATAAAACAGCGGGCGAGTTTTGCCTGCCCGTTATGTTGGATTTCACGCAAAGAGTTTGCGCAGTTACCAGTGGCGATGCGCCATGCTTGGCTTCAATTCATGCGCTTGCCGAGGTCGGCATGCCATCGCGCGCCATGATGCGATTTGTACTCATAGCGCATAACAAAGCGCGCAAGCCCGCCGTCGGCAAGTGCGGCAATCGCGGCAAAATTGAATCGCGGCGCATTAATTCTTGGTTTTATCAATCACCTTGCTCTCGCCAATCCACGACATCATGGAACGCAATTTTTGCCCCACTTCTTCAATCGGATGCTGGCGCGCTTTGTGGCGCAGTTCCGGGAAACGTTTGCCGCCGGTGGCGTTTTCTTCCATCCATTCGCGCGCGAATTCGCCGGATTGGATTTCCGCTAAGATCTTTTTCATTTCGGCTTTGGTCTGCTCGTTGACGATTCTGGGGCCGCGCGTTAAATCGCCGAACTCGGCGGTATTGGAAATGGAATAACGCATATCGGCGATGCCGCCTTCATACATCAAATCCACGATCAATTTGAGTTCGTGCAGGCATTCAAAATACGCCATTTCCGGGGCGTAGCCGGCTTCCACTAGCGTCTCAAAGCCGGCTTGCACCAAGCCGGTGGCGCCGCCGCACAACACCGCTTGTTCGCCGAACAAATCGGTTTCGGTTTCCTCTTTGAAGGTGGTTTGAATGATGCCAGCGCGCCCGCCGCCGATGTGGGCGGCATACGATAACGCGGTTTTTTGCGCCGTGCCGCTGGCGTCTTGATGGATTGCAATCAGGCACGGAATGCCGGCGCCTTTTTGATAAGTGGAGCGCAGCAGATGCCCCGGACCTTTCGGCGCGATCATAATCACATCGCGCCCGGCGTCCGGTTTGATATAGCCGAAGTGAATATTAAACCCATGCGCAAAGGCAATCGTGGCATGCGGTTTTAAGTTGGGTTCCACTTCGGTTGTGTAAATCCCGCCCATCAATTCGTCCGGGCAGAGCATCATCACCAAGTCGGCTTGCGCCACGGCGGCGGCAACTTCGGCGACTTCCAAGCCGGCGTTTTTCGCTTTGCCGCGCGATGCCGAGTCAGCGCGCAAGCCAACCATGACCTCAACGCCGCTGTCTTTCAAGTTGTTGGCATGCGCATGCCCCTGCGACCCGTAGCCGATGACCGCGACTTTCGGTCCTTTCAGGAAGTTTAAGTCGGCGTCTTTTTCATAAAAAATTTTCATGGCGGTCTCCAGTGCGATTAAAAGTAAATCGCGGTTAAGTGAATGGTAATGGCGATGATGAATATCATAGCGACTCCATAGCCACCGGCGATTAACGGCACGCGGATGTTTTGGCGATCCCAAAGCGCGCCGCAAAGCACGCCGAGGAAATGCAAAACAGCGAGCAGAATTACCGCGAAGCAAAACATATCAAAGCCAACCGCAAACAGCGCAGCGATAAATACCGCCAACAACAAAGTGTAGAGCGCTTGCAACAGCAATGGCAACGCCATGCGGGCTGCTTGTGATGGTGGGCAAGCGGCAGTTTTTCCCAACGCCGCCAGGTGGATTTTGCCGAAACCGCGCGGCGAAAACCAAAGCATACCAAGCGCATAGCTAAGCGCCGCGCCGATTAAAAGCCCGAGCCAGTTGAGGTCGTAAAAAATAGCCATAGTCGTAGTTAGAAGGGTTTCGGTTGGCGGGGTTGCGATTAAATTTTCAGCGCGCGTTTGCCGCGCCCAATGCCGGAGATGCCGGAGCGCACCACTTCCACGATTTCAATTTTCGCCAGCGTATCCATGAACGCCTCCACTTTTGCGCTGGTGCCGGTCATTTCCAGCGTATAGGTGGAATCGGTTACATCAATGATACGCCCGCGGAATATATCATTCAAGCGTTTCACCTCTTCGCGTTGGTCGTTGTTGGCGGCGACCACCTTGACCAACATTAATTCGCGCGCGATATGCTCGCCTTCGGTCAAGTCAATCAGTTTAACCACTTCAATCAACTTGTTCAGTTGCTTGGTGATCTGTTCAATAATGGAGTCGCTGCCATCGGTGACGATGGTCATGCGCGACAACGAATCGTCATCCGTGGGCGCCACCGTCAGCGACTCAATGTTGTAGCCGCGCGCGGAGAACAGCCCGGCCACCCGCGACAACGCGCCCGATTCGTTTTCCAGCAGCAGCGAAATAATGGTTCGCTTCATGCCAACTCTCGCTCGGCGTCATCGCCTTGCCCAGGATTTAAATGCATTTCGTGATGCCCTTTGCCGGCGGCGATCATCGGATAAACGTTTTCAGTCGGGTCGGTGATGACATCCACAAACACCAAGCGATCTTTAATGGCGAAGGCTTCGCGCAACACTTTATCCACCTCACCGGGCTGCTCCACGCGCATGCCGACATGACCGAAACTTTCCGCCAAGGCGATGAAATCCGGCAGCGCATCCATGTACGAATGCGAGTAGCGGCGGTCATAAAAAAATTCCTGCCACTGCCGCACCATGCCCATGTAACGATTGTTCAGGCTGATGATTTTGAGCGGCAGGTCGTATTGCTTGCAGGTGGAGAGTTCTTGGATGCACATGATGATGCTGGCATCGCCGGTGATACACGCCACGGTTGCTTGCGGGTGTGCGAGTTGCACGCCGATTGCCGCCGGCAAGCCGAAGCCCATGGTGCCTAAGCCGCCGGAGTTAATCCAACGGCGCGGTTGTTCAAACCCATAGTATTGCGCCGCCCACATTTGATGTTGACCGACATCGGAAGTAACGAACGCTTCGCCGGCGGTAACTTCCATCATCTTCTGCACCACATACTGCGGTTTAATCACTTCATCGCTAGACGCATAGTCAAGCGATTTCAGCGCTTTCCACCGCTCTATTTGTTGCCACCACTGCGCCACCGCGGTGCGCTGAATTTCATCGCAGCGCGCCGCAACCATGCTCGCCATTTGCGCCAACACCTCATTGCAATTGCCGACGATAGGGATTTCCACCGCAACGTTTTTGCCGATGGATGAAGGGTCAATATCAATCTGCACGATGCGCGCGTTGGGCGAGAACTTTTCCAGTTCGCCGGTTACGCGGTCATCAAACCGCGCGCCGACCACCAACATGACATCGCACTCATGCATCGCCATATTGGATTCGTAGGTGCCATGCATACCCAACATACCGAGAAAATGCCGGTCGGAGGCGGCAATCGCGCCCAACCCCATGAGCGTGCTGGTGCATGGAAAGCCGAGCAACTCCACCAATTCCCGCAGCGGTTTTTGCGCTTCGCCAAGCACCGCGCCGCCGCCGGTGTAGATCATCGGGCGCTCCGCTTTCAGCAGCAACTCCACGCCGCGCGCCATCTGCTTGCGATGCCCTTTGCGACTCGGCTGATAGGAACGCATGTTAATGCGCTGCGGATAATGATACGCCGCGCTTTGATTGGTGACATCCTTCGGCACATCAACCACCACCGGACCCGGGCGACCTGAGGTGGCGATATAAAAGGCTTTTTTCATGGCGAGCGCCAACTCGCCCACTTCCTTGACCAGAAAATTATGCTTGACGCACGGGCGGGTGATGCCGACCGTGTCCACCTCCTGAAACGCATCATCGCCGATTAAATTGGACGACACTTGAGCGGTGATGATTACCATCGGAATGGAATCCATATACGCGGTGGCGATGCCGGTGACGGTGTTGGTAACCCCCGGACCGGAAGTCACCAACACAACCCCCGGCTTGCCGGTGGAACGGGCGTAGCCGTCGGCGGCGTGGGCGGCGCCTTGCTCATGCCGCACCAAGATATGCTTAATTTTGTCTTGGCGGTAGAGCGCATCATAAATATGCAACGCAGCGCCGCCAGGGTAGCCAAAAATAAGTTCAATGCGCTCATCCTGCAAACAGCGGATGAGAATATCAGCGCCGGTCATTGTCACGGGTGCACCTGCCTGCTCAAATAATTATTAAAAACGGAAGCCGAGATAAACGCCAAAGCAACGCTGAGTATAGCCGTAAATGTCGGCAAATAGACAGCGAAAAAGTGATTTTAGTGATACTGGCAACGCGATTTTGCAACTGATTCAGCCGCAACTGCCACTAGCCTGCGCATCGGATAGCGAACCTACTTATCACAAAATACCGCCGCTGGAGAATCAGTCCAGTAGCGACTATATTTTTCCGGCGCATTACTTTGCGGGTTATACATGAACAAGCGCAGCGACACTTTCCATTTTTTACCGTGCGGGGCTTGGTATGCGAATTCGCGCGCGGCGGCGGCGTTTTCAAACAACTTTTTGTAACCGTCTATTTTATGCTCGGCATTCGTATGTTCAGCGCCTTTCGGGTCAACCAACACAATTCGGTATTTCTGCTCGCGGCACATCCAGAATATAAAATCAGGGAAAAATTTACGATA
>JAHRAW010000022.1 GCA_020027415.1 Gammaproteobacteria bacterium | reverse complement strand
CGCCTTGCTGCTTAATATCGTCCCGAATGAGCGACACGCCTTCGTTGCTGCATAGATAATCGTGCTTGCGCACCACCGCCGCGCCGCCTTGGGTGGCAACCTCCGCCAGCCGCGCGGAATCCAACCGTTCGCCGAGACCGCAGCCTTGACATAAATACGCGCCGATTTTTTGGGTGTCGTTCATTTGCTATGCGCATGCTCGGTTACGAAATTCTCCACGCTGCCGTAGGTATCCGCTACTCGCGTCTGCACTTTCCGCATCATTTCTTCGCCCCGCTCATGCCAACCATGCGCCTTAAACATTTCCTCATAACCGCCATAACAACGCCTGGCACTTTCCGCGATGGCTTTCGCATCCCAGCCCGGTGTACGCGCCTCCGATTGATTCATGTTTTTGCCTCCGCCGCCACCCGATTAACTACCTGAATGGCGCGCAGCGCCGCCGCCGTAGCGCCCTGCACCGAGCGATTGACATCCAGCGCATCGCTCGCGCAACCCGCGGTGAATATGCCGGGCGCGTTGTCATGGGCGCGCGCGCCGCTCGGCGGCAGTTGAATAAAGCCGCTGGAATCCACCTGCATGCTCGCCCGCTCTTCGTCGGCGAGCGGGGCGACCAGAGCGGCGATATCCACGCTCGGCTGCATGCCAATCGCCAACACCGCCAAATCGTGCGCGTTGGCGTAGCGTTGGTAGCCGTGGGTATCCACGCCTTTTAGAATCGGATTGCCGCTCGCCGGGTCTTGCTCAATGTTGGCGACTTTGGATTTAATAAACCGCACACGCGGGTCGCTGCGCACCTTGTTTTCAAAATCTTCAAAGCGGTCAATGGTGCGGATATCAATGTAGTAAATGGTGGCGCTTGCCTCCGCATCGTCTTCATACAACGCCCCGACATAGGCGCAGTGTTTTAGCGACGCCATGCAACAGATGCGCGAGCAGTGGGCAAGATGGTTGCGGTCGCGCGAGCCGGCGCATTGCACGAAAGCGATATTCTTGGCCGGCTTGCCATCCGATGGGCGCAGCAACTTGCCGCCGCTAGGTCCGTCCGGATCCGCCAAGCGTTCAAATTCAACGCTGGTAATTACATTGGCAAGCCGCGCATATCCGTACGGCTGGATTTTGGCGGCGTCATAGGGGCGCCATCCGGTGGCGAAAATCACCGCGCCGCATTTGAGGTGCACGGTTTGTTCGCGCATATCCAAATCAATCGCATCATAACGGCAGGCGGCTTTGGCGGCTGCGCCTTGCGCGCGCAGTTCGCCATGCACGATGCACGGGTCTAACACATAGCGTTGCGGATACGCCAGGTGATTCGGCAGGTAGGCGGCTTTGATCTTGCTCAGGTTGTAGTTATGCGGATGCGGAATCTCGGCGCTCACCGCGCGCGCGCATTCGCCGCAGGCGGTGCAATTCTCGGTGACATAGCGCGGCTTGATGGTAACCGTGGCGGTATAGTCGCCGGCGCGCCCGCTGACGCTGACGATTTCCGCCATCGTCAGCACCCGCAAGCGCGGGCTGGCTTTGATGCGGCGTTGGTTGATTTCCTGCCCGCAACTGGGGCGGCATAACTTGGGGAAGTATTTGTAGAGTTGCGCGACCCGCCCGCCGAGGCTGGCGGTTTTTTCCAGCAAAATCACTTCTTTACCGCATTCAGCGGCTTCCACCGCCGCGGTCATGCCGCTAATCCCGCCGCCGACTACGAGGATGGTTTGATTGGTGGCGAACGCGTCAAGGTGATCAGTCATTTTACTGTTCTGGTTGCACGCAATGCTCGGCGGCTTGGTTTTATTTTTGTCGGTGGATGCTTTACTATACCACCGAATAAAGCCCGATGCTAGACACCATTTTGACGCCTGACCGCGGTTCCCAATTGACAACCTGACAACCCTTCGCCAACGAATTTTTTAACTTTTTTTAATGCGTCGCCGCCCATGCCCGCCGAACCCGCCCTGCAAGAATACCTCATCACCCGCGAACCGTACTACGCCTCGCAACACAACGAGATTGAATTGTTTGAAGCGGCTTATCGCAACGCCATACCGGTGCTGCTGAAAGGTCCGACCGGCTGCGGCAAAACGCGTTTTATTGAACACTTGGCATGGCGGTTAGCGCGCCCTTTGGTGACGGTCGCCTGCCACGATGATTTGACCTCGTCCGATTTAGTCGGGCGGTATTTGTTAGTCGGCGGCGAAACGCGCTGGGTGGATGGACCGCTCACGCGCGCGGTGCGCGGCGGCGGCATTTGTTATTTGGATGAAATCGTGGAGGCGCGCAAAGACACCACTGTGGTGATTCATCCGCTGGCGGACGACCGCCGCGCGCTACCCATTGAAAAGACCGGCGAACACCTGCGCGCGCCGCCCGAATTCTGCCTCGCCATTTCCTATAATCCGGGCTATCAGAGCGTTTTGAAAGACCTCAAACCCAGCACCCGGCAGCGTTTCGTGGCGATTGAATTCAACTACCCGAACGCGCAACTGGAGACCAAGATTATCGTGCAAGAATCCGGCTTGGCGGCGGCGACCGCCGAAAAATTAGTCAAATACGCCGCCATGACCCGCAACCTCAAAGGCAACGGCTTACAAGAAGGCGCCAGCACCCGCCTGCTGGTGCATGCGGCAAAACTCATGGCAATCGGCATACCGCCGCGCGCCGCCTGCCGCGGCGCCATTGCAGAAACCTTGACCGATGACCCGGAGATGCGGATGGCGATTAACCAACTCAGCGCGGCGTTGTTTTGACTTAGTAATGCACCGCGACCAGCAAAAGCAAGCCGCGGCGCGCGCCGCCCTGGACTACATTGAGAGCGGCGATATTGTCGGCGTCGGCTCCGGCTCCACGGTGCATTTTTTCATTGACGAGTTGGCAAAACTCAAGGGTAAAATTGACGGCGGCGTCGCCAGTTCAATAGCCACCGCCGACCGCATGCGCGCGCGCGGCATTACCGTGCTGGATTTAAATCAAGTGGGCAAAGTGCCGATTTATGTGGATGGCGCCGATGAAGCCACCCATCACTTGCATCTTATCAAGGGCGGCGGCGGCGCGCTGACGCGGGAAAAAATCATCGCCCAAGCCAGCGAAAAATTCGTCTGTATCGCCGACCACAGCAAACTGGTGCCAACCTTAGGCGAATTCCCGCTGCCGATTGAGGTGATTCCGATGGCGCAAAGCCTGGTCGGGCGCGCCCTCGCCGGGCTGGGCGCACTGCCGCAACTGCGCGCCGATTTCACCACCGACAACGGCAATATCATTCTGCATGCGCGCAATCTTGCCATCAGCAACCCAATACAGATGGAACAGCGGATTAACCAATTCCCCGGGGTGGTGACCGTGGGGCTGTTCGCCTTGCGCGGGGCGGATGTGTTGCTGCTTGGCGGGGAAAACGGGGTGGAAGTAATTCGCTGAGTGCTGAACGCTAAGCGGCCCCGCTTGGCTTGCTACTTGGCTACGCTGACAAGCCAACCCTACGCCGCGCATGCGCGCATAATTCCCCCGCCATTTCCCAAGCCCCAATGAAACTTTGAAACTTGCCCCGCCGCCCAAATCGGCGGTCGCGCGGGGTTAGGTTAGCCTTGTTGTCATGGTCAGAGGGAACTTCCCGCGGCGGCGCGTGCGCAGGTGCAAGTGGTTGCGGAATCGGGGCGGTGGGGGTTGAACGATTTGGGCAACCCCCTTTTTGCGCCTAAGCCTCTCGATTTCCCTAAGCCTCTCGGGTTCCCCCAACCTCTCGGAAGGCTCCCGGTTCGCCTAAGTTTGGCTCGTCTAAATTTTTCGGTGCGCGGTGTCCCACCCGTTGGGACGGGTTGTGCGCGGCGAAATCACGGCGGGTCGTGGGCGGCGGCGATTCGGCGCCCGGATTGGACGGCTCAGCGGCGCGCTGCGCTTGCTGCGTTGCCGAAGTTTGGCGAGGCGGCTTGGCTGGCGAGGCTTGCGGAGTTTCCGCGCGCGCCGACGTAGTTACCGGGGCAAGGGCGATGTTGCCCGACCTTTTTGCGTGACTTGCCTGCCCAGCCTGATTAGCGCGCGGCTGCGAACTGCGCACATTGCCGCGCGGCTTGCCTGCCCCAGACTGCGCGCCGCTGTTGCGACGCGGTTGCGGTGCGCGGTTTCCTGACGCCGCGTTCGGGTTGCGACCGCCGCGCGTCCGCGACCGTTGCTGCTGCGATTGCGATTGTGGCGCGCGGCGATTATTGCCGGCGCGGGACGCGTTTGCGGCTGACGCCTTACCTTTATTGAGAGATGCGCGAGGCTTCGCTTTGCGCCCGCCGAATGCGTTTCGCACCCCCGCCAACAATCGGCTGAACAAGCCGCCGCCGCGCGGCTTGCGCGCGCCCGTTGTTTGGCGGCGGCCTTTGCCAAACCGAGTCGGCACTTTATCGCGCTTAATCTGGTGCAAATGAATGTGCGGTTTTTCCGCCACTGCTGGTTTCAAACTGGCGAGAATTGGCTCCTCCTGGTCGCTCTCTAACTCAAAAGGCTGCTGGTAACTGGGTAACTCGCCCAGGGCTTTAACTTCATCGCCGCGCAACCGTTTGATTTGAAAGTGCGGGCTGGAAAGTTGCTCGCTCGGAATGATGATGATGCGCGACGCCAATCTGGATTCCAGCCGACTGACTTCGTAGCGCTTCTCGTTGAGCAAATAAGCCGCCATGTCCAGCGGCAGGATGACCTGCAGCGCTTCGGTGCTCTCCTGCAGCGCTTTTTCTTCAAGCAAGCGGAGCACGCTCAGCGATGCGGAAACCACGCTGCGAATCGTGCCGTTGCCTTGGCAGCGCGGGCAATCGCGGTAATTGGCGTCGCTGATGGATGCGCGCAAGCGTTGCCGCGACATTTCCAACAGACTAAATCGCGATATTCTGCCGACTTGGGTGCGCGCGCGGTCCAGTTTCAGCGCGTTATGCAGTCGCATTTCTACCGCGCGCTGGTTTTGGTTGCTTGCCATATCAATTAGGTCCATCACCACTAACCCGCCGAGGTCGCGAACGCGCAACTGACGGGCGATTTCATCAACCGCTTCCAGGTTGGTTTGCAACGCCGTCTCCTCAATATCCGCGCCTTTGGTGGCGCGCGCCGAGTTGATATCAATGGCGACCAACGCTTCGGTATGGTCTATGACAATGGCGCCGCCGGACGGCAGCCGCATTTCGCGCTGAAACGCCGCTTCAATTTGATGCTCAATCTGGAATCTGGAAAACAGCGGCGTCGGCTCGCTGTGGTATTTCAGTTTGGCGAGGTTGTGCGGCATGACTTGTTGCATGAAGCGTTGCGCACGCTCGTGGATTTCCTGCTCATCGACAATAATTTCGGCGATATCGTCGGCCAGATAATCGCGCAGGGAGCGCACAATCAGGTTGCTTTCCTGATAAATCAAGCGCGGCGCTTTGAGGTCGGCGGCGGCTTCTTCCAGGCTTTTCCATAGTTTCAGCAAGAAATCCAAATCCCACTGCAATTCTTCCGCACTGCGACCAAGCCCGGCGGTGCGGGCGATTAAAGCATGCTGCTCGCCGCCCTCCAAATTGGCTAAAATTTGACGCAGATCCAATCTTTCCTCGCCGGACACGCGCCGCGAGATGCCGCCCTTTTTGGGGTTGTTCGGCATCAGCACCAGAAAACGCCCGGCTAGGCTGATGAAAGTGGTCAGCGCCGCGCCTTTGCCGCCGCGCTCGTCCTTGCTCACTTGCACGGTCATCTCTTGCCCTTCGCGGACGACTTCGGCGATTTTGCTTTGCGCCGGCGAAGTGTTGGCGGGTTGCCCGGTAAAGTAGTCGCGGTGTATATCTTTGAGCGGCAGAAAACCTTGGCGGCTGGTGCCGTATTCAACAAACGCCGCTTCTAATCCGGGCTCCACTCTGGTCACCACGGCTTTGTAGATATTGCCCTTTTTTTCGGCGCGGACCGCGGACTCTATGTCCAGATTGATGAGTTGTTGTCCGTCCACGATGGCAACGCGGAGTTCTTCCGGGTGCGTCGCATTAAAAAGCATTCTTTTCATGTCAGTCTCCTCGGCGCCGGCGAACCGCGGGGGCGGTTTTCGCCAGCTCCATGCAGGCGTGTGCGGTCATTTAGGCATTCAACATGCCGATGCGGATGACCGCAAACAGCGTAGTTCCACGCGGAGGCGGCAGAGAGGAAAACGGGGTTAGGCGGCGGCCAGCTGCGGCGCGCGGAAAATTGCGCTCGCCCAATTCAAGCGCGACGTGGCGCGCTTTTTGCAGCCGCGCGCCACGCGCAATTTTCCGCGTTGGGGGGTATCACAACAAATGGCATGCCACGATGCAAGCGGCGGCAAGCTCAGACGGACTCAGGCAAATTCGAGCTTGCATTTGCCGCGCCGGCAATTGCGCCGAATTGCGAGGGGTTCATCAGTAGATAATCGGTCAGTTGAGTTGCCATCGCAAATCATGTGAGCGGAAACCGCGACCGGCGAAACTTCGCAATCGTTTGTTGATAATACATACCATTGATGCCGACGGCGCTTTGCCGCCGCGCAAACCTTGTCTTCCTCGGTTGGGCGCCTCCGCCCAAATTAAACTTTGTCAACTTTGTCGGGCGTTTTGCCCCATGGTGGCGGTCAAAAATTGATCGCCGGTTAACTTACCATTGGCTCGGCAAACTACCAACTATGTTCCGCAAGCGGCTGATTGGTCATCCGCGGGCGCGAGAATGCGAGCCGAGCGCGCAATATAACAAACTCGGCGGGCGAACGCAAGAATAATTGATCGCGGGTTCTCGGAGGAGATTCCCGCTTTCGCGGGAATGACGAAATGGGATGGCGGGAATGGCGAAAAAGAAAGGGCGGATTGCCGTCCGCCGTTGGTTCGCGGCTTGCTCAGCCGATGGCTTGCCGTAACGTGCCGCCGATCGTGGCGGGGGAATCGGCGACTACGATGCCGGCGCGTTTGAAGGCTTCAATTTTGTCTTCAGCCGCGCCTTTGCCGCCGGCGATAATCGCTCCGGCGTGTCCCATGCGGCGTCCCGGCGGGGCGGTCAGCCCGGCGATGAAACCGCACACTGGTTTGTCGGTTTTACTCTGCCGGATGAATTCGGCGGCTTCTTCCTCGGCGGTGCCGCCAATTTCGCCAATCATCACGATGGATTCGGTTTGCGGGTCGGCGAGAAATAGTTCCAGACAATCTATAAAGTTGCTACCGTTGATCGGGTCGCCGCCAATGCCGATACAAGTGCTTTGCCCAAGCCCCTCAAACGTGGTCTGCGCCACCGCTTCATAAGTCAAGGTGCCGGAACGGGAAACGATGCCGGCGCCGCCTTTTTTGTGTATATGCCCCGGCATGATGCCGATTTTGCATTCATCGGGGGTGATTACGCCGGGGCAATTCGGACCCAGTAAGCGGGTGGCGGAATGCTCCAACATCCTTTTCACCTTAATCATATCCAGCACCGGCACCCCTTCGGTGATGCACACCACTAATTGGAGTTCGGCGTCAATGGCTTCCATGATCGCATCCGCGGCGAACGCCGGCGGCACATAAATCACCGAGGCGGTGGCGCCGGTGTGCGCCACTGCTTCGCTGACGGTGTCAAACACCGGCAACCCCAAATGCCGCCGACCGCCTTTGCCGGGGGTCACCCCGCCGACCAACGTGGTGCCGTATTCAAGCGCCTGTTGGCTATGAAAAGTGGCGGTGGCGCCGGTGAAACCTTGGCAAATCACCCGCGTGTTTCGGTCTATCAATACCGACATCATGCGCCTCCGCCAGCCGCCGGCGCAGAGCGCACCGCTTGCACGGCTTTTTCAGCCGCCTCCGCTAAATTTCCGGCGGATAATATCGGCAACCCGGAGTTCGCTAAAATGGCTTTTCCCTGCGCCACTTCGGTGCCTTCCAAACGCACCACTAACGGCACCGCCAATCGCACCTCTTTGGCGGCCGCGACGATGCCGTTGGCAATCACATCGCAGCGCATGATGCCACCGAAGATGTTGACCAAAATTGCTTTGACATGCGCATCCGATAAAATGATTTTGAACGCCGCCGTCACTCGTTCCACGGTGGCGCCGCCGCCGACATCTAAAAAGTTGGCGGGCGCGCTGCCGTAGCGTTTGATGATGTCCATGGTTGCCATCGCCAAGCCGGCGCCGTTGACCAAGCAACCGATGGCGCCGTCCAGTTTGATATAATTCAAGCCATGCTGAGCGGCTTCCACCTCAGCGGCATCCTCCTCGTCCGGGTCGCGCAATGGTCGCACTTGCGGCTGGCGGAATAAGCCGTTGCTGTCAAAATTCATTTTCGCATCCAGCGCCAACAATTCGCCGCTGCTGGTGACCACCAGCGGGTTAATTTCAAGCAAACTGGCGTCCAACTCGGTGAAGGCGTGGTAGAGCGCGCTGAGCAGGGGTGCCGTTGCGCGCGCCGATTCGCCGCTGAGGCGCAGCCCAACCGCCAGTTTGCGCGCGTGGAACGGCTGCAAACCGATGGCGGGATCAATCGCTACTTTGATGATTTTTTGCGGGGTGTTGGCTGCCACTTGTTCAATATCCATGCCGCCTTCGGTGGAGGCGATGAGCGTGACGCGGCTGCTGGCGCGGTCCACTAACATGCCGAGATACAACTCCCGCGCGATGTCGCAACCTTGTTCAAGGTAAATTCGGGTTACTCGTTTTCCTTGCGCGCCGGTCTGAGGCGTGACCAATTGCATGCCGAGCAACTCGTCGGCCGCTTGTATTGCCTTTGCCGCTGAATCCACCACCTTCACGCCGCCGCCCTTGCCGCGCCCGCCGGCGTGAATCTGCGCTTTCACCACCCACACCGGTCCGCCTAACTGCTGCACCGCGGCGCGCGCCTCCGCTGAGGTAAATGCCACCACGCCGGTTGGCACTTTCACGCCGAACCCCGCCAGTAGTTTCTTGGCTTGGTATTCGTGGATATTCATTCACTGGTTGCCGGAGCGTTGCGGTGAGGATTGGTGGTTTGCGCGCTGCGCCTGAGGTTGCTTGGGTTGCTTGGCGCCGCTACTTGATGCCGCGATTGGATGCCGCTGAATTATGCCAATATCCCCGCGCGCAAGCAACCCCGCGCGCAGATTTCCTTAAGGGTGTTGTGTGCTCGCGCAACCGCTATACAATGTCGCTTCATCCAGTTGAATCATGCCTGAGCCGACCCGCCAAATCAAATGCCGAATCACGAACTGCCCCTTGGCGCCCCGGTTGAGAACTGGACGCCGCCGCCGTCGCCAAGCGGGCGGACGATGCGCGGCAATTTCTGCCGCGTGGAACGGTTGTGCATAAAGCAACACAGCACTGATTTGTTTCAAGCCAACCAACTGGACCGGGCGGGCGTCTCGTGGACTTACCTGCCCTATGGACCATTTGACACGCTGGATGCATATCAACGCTGGTTGGCGGCGACTGGTTGCGGCGACGACCCGATGTTTTTTAGCATCATAGACCAAGCAAGCGGACGCGCGGTGGGGCTCGCCAGTTACCTCCGCATCAATCCGGCCGCCGGCAGCATTGAGGTCGGGCATATCAATTATTCGCCGGCGATGCAAAACACCCCGCTGGGCACCGAAGCGATGTATCTGATGATGCAACAGGTGTTTGACTTAGGCTACCGCCGCTACGAGTGGAAATGCAACGCGCTCAACCAACGCTCGCGAACCGCCGCGGTGCGACTCGGCTTTCGCTACGAGGGCATCTTCCGCCAGATGATGGTGGTCAAGGGGCGCAACCGCGACTCCGCTTGGTATAGCATACTGGATGGCGAGTGGCGCGCGTTGCAACGCGCCTTTCAAACCTGGTTGGCGGACGATAATTTTGATGGCAAGGGCGGGCAACGGCAATCTCTTGCCGCGCTGACCGCCGCGGCGCGCGCGCATGAATCTGCGCCGGAAAAATAACCAAGAGTGGTTGCTTATGCCTACCGCTTGATGCCTACTTAACTCAGTTAGAGTTCACCCCGATTCGCGCTGAATTTTTTCTTCAATGGCGGTCAATAGCCCGCGTAGCATGCGGATTTCCTGGGCGTACGGCTGTGCACGGTTGAACAAGCGGGTTAGTTTGCGTTGCAGTTTGGTGTTGCTACCGTTGCCAAATTGCAAACTCGTCAGTAGCCGTTGCAAGTGCCGATAAAAATGTTGCATGTCAGCCGCCACCGCCCTGGGCTCGGCGGGCTCCGTATCGGGCGCGGGGCTTTGATTTTGAGCCGTATGCGCTTCATCGCGCGCGGCGTTTTCAGCCGCTTTGCGCAATTCGTATAACAGCACCATCACCGCCGCGGCGAGGTTCATGGATGGGAAAGCCGCATCCACCGCAATGCGCACCAGGCAGTGGCAACGCTCCAGTTCGTGATTGCTCAAGCCGCGGCTTTCGCGCCCGAACAACAAGGCGACCTCGGACTGGCGCGCGGTTTCAAGCGCGGTTTGCATGGCTGCGGCGGGCTGCAACAGGGGCCAGGCGATGGATCTTGGGCGCGCGCTGGTGCCGATTACCAAGGCGCAATCGGCGATGGCTTGGTCAAGTTCCGCAACCACCGTCGCATTCTGCAGAATATGTTCGGCGCCGGCGGCGCGCGCAGTGGCTTGCAAACTGGGAAATTCTTGCGGTTGCACCAAAACCAGCCGCGCCACGCCCATGTTCGCCATCGCACGCGCGGTGGCGCCGATATTGCCGGGATGCGTAGGCTGCAACAGCACGATTCTTATATAATCCAACTCTGTCATTGCGGCATTGTGCCGTAACCGACTAACCAAAGGAATTGGGAAATGGGGGGAGGGTTGGCAATGAGCATTGAAGCGATGATGCGAGGCAATCGTAGTAGTGGTAATGGCGGCGGCAACGGGAGCGGCTACAGCATGGACGGTTGCAGCGCGAACCAAATAACGGGATGCTTGGTTCCATGAATCCTCTTCTTCATGTTGCGGTTAAGGCGGCGCGGCGCGCCGGCAAAACGATCCTGCGATATCGGGAGCGGCTTGACCAAGTGTTGGTGACGCAAAAAGGGCGCAACGATTTTGTCAGTCAGGTTGACCGCATGGCTGAAGCTGACATTATTGACACCATTCAGGCGCACTATCCGAGCCATGCCATCGTCACCGCCGAGCGCGACGCGCAACTCTCCGCCGACCCCGCGCAAGCGGAATGCGAGTGGATTATTGACCCGCTGGACGGCACCCTCAACTACCTGCATAGCAATCCGCAATTCGCCGTCGCCATCGCCGCGCGGCAACAAGGGCAGTTACAGCACGCAGTTATTTTTGACCCCCTGCGCGATGAACTATACAGCGCCTCGCGCGGACAAGGCGCGCACCTCAACAACCGCCGCATTCGCGTTACCCAGCAGTCGCAACTGGCGCGCGCGTTGTTGGCGACCGGCTTCTCGTATCAAAATCCGGCCGCGCTGGACCCGTGGCTACGGCATTTCAAAACCTTGCTGCTGCGCGCGGCCGATATTCGGCGGGGCGGCTCGGCGGCGTTGGAGCTCGCTTATGTGGCGTGCGGGCGGCTGGACGGCTACTGGCAATCCGGACTCGCGCCTTGGGAGATCGCCGCCGGTAGTTTGTTGGTGCGCGAAGCGGGGGGCTTGACAGCGGATTTTCAAGGGCAGCAAGATTTCCTCCACAACGGGCAAGTTGTCGCCGCCAATCAAATGATTTTCAATCATCTGATGGTGATACTCGCCACCCAACCGGAGTCGGAGTCGCGCCATGGGTAATATCAGCCGCCCAAGGGCGAAAAACACGCCGATGATGCGCCAGTATCTGGCGATCAAAGCGGAGTATCCCGATGCCTTGTTGTTTTATCGCATGGGTGATTTTTATGAAATGTTTTACGAGGATGCCGAGCGCGCCGCGAAATTGTTGGACATCACGCTCACTTCCCGCAGCAAGTCGGCGGGCAAGCCGATTCCGATGGCGGGCGTGCCCTATCACAGCCTGGAACAATATCTGGCAAAACTGGTGCGGCAGTCGGTGACGGTCGCCATCTGCGAACAAATCGGCGACCCGGCCACTTCCAAAGGACCGGTTGAACGGAAAGTGACGCGGGTGATTACCCCCGGCACCTTGACCGAAGAAGAGTTGCTGTCCGACCGACAGGAAAACATCACCGCAGCGATTTACGAAGCGAAAGGGCGCATCGGCGTCGCCACCTTAGAAATATCCAGCGGTCGCTTCAACGGCTTTGAACTCACGCAACACACCCAACTGCAAAGCGAATTGGAACGCTTGGGCGTCGCCGAAATTTTGGTGGCGCAAACGCAGACGCATTTGCTGGCCCCCGCCGCGTTGCAGTCGGCTTCGCAAACGCCCACCCCGGATTGGTATTATCAATTGTCCCGCGCCACGCAAGTGTTGTGCGATATCTTCGGCACGCATGATTTGGCGGCTTTCGGCGGCGACGCCTTCCCGCTGGCGACGCGCGCGGCCGGCGCCTTGATTCAATATATTCGGGATTTGCATGGCGACGATATTCCGCATATCCGCAGACTGGAATACCAGCATGACGATTCGGTGGTGCTCATCGATTCGGTCAGCCGTCTCAATCTGGAAATTGAGCGCAGCCGCGACGGCATGCGCGAACACACGCTGATCAACCTGTTTGACCGCTGCAGTTCGCCGATGGGCGCGCGCATGCTACGGCGGTGGTTCAACAATCCCAGTCGCCACCATCCAATTCTAACGGCGCGCCACGAAGCCATGGATTGGCTCATTGAGCAAGGGCGTTACCGAAACTTCGCCGCCACGCTCAAACAATGCGGCGATATGGAGCGTATTTTGGCGCGCGTTGCGCTGAAAACTGCGCGCCCGAGAGATCTAACTCGGCTGCACGCGACGCTCGCGCTGTTGCCGCAGTTGCAACCGCCGTTGGCAAAGGCGGCGGCGACTCTGCTGGCGGACTTGCGCGCGCCGCTCGCTCCGCAGCCGGAAGTGGTTGCGTTGTTAGGCGCCGCGCTACTTGAGCATCCCCCCAACCTGCTCCGCGAAGGCGGCGTGCTACGCGACGAATACGACGCCGAACTTTGCCAGTTGCGGCATCTGCAGCGCGACTCCGGCGACTTTCTGCTGACCCTGGAAGCGCGCGAAAAAGCCCGCACTGGGGTGCCCGGCTTGCGCATCAAATACAACCGCGTGCACGGCTATTACATTGAACTGCCGCGCTCGCGCTCCGAGCAAGTGCCGCCCGACTATATCCGCCGCCAGACGATTAAAAATGCGGAGCGGTTCGTGACTGAGGAGCTGAGCGAGTTTGAGGAGAAAATTCTCAGCGCGAAAAGCAAAGCCTTGGCGCGCGAGAAATGGCTCTACAACGAGTTGCTGGAAAAACTAACGCCGCGGGTGGCGGCTCTGCAAAGTTGTGCGGACGGCTTGGCGCAACTGGATGTATTGGTCAATTTCGCCGCCCGCGCGGTGGCGTTGAATTTAGTGCGACCGCTGCTGAGCGAGCAGATGGTGCTGGAAATTGAGGACGGTCGTCACCCGGTCGTGGAGCAGGCGTTGGACACCCATTTCATCCCCAACTCCATCCAACTCAACGACCGCACGCGCATGCAACTGATTACCGGTCCCAATATGGGCGGCAAAAGCACCTATATGCGCCAAGTGGCGGTGCTCACCTTGCTCGCCCATACCGGCTGTTATCTGCCCGCCAAAAGCGCCACCATCGGACCGGTTGACCGCATCTTCACGCGCATCGGCGCGTCCGACGACCTCGCCGGCGGGCGCTCCACTTTCATGGTGGAGATGACCGAAATGGCGCATATCCTGCGCCACGCCACCGCCAAAAGTCTGGTGCTGGTGGATGAAATCGGACGCGGCACCAGCACCTTTGACGGGTTGGCGTTGGCGTGGGCGTGCGCCACCGATTTATCCACCCGCATCGGCGCCTATGTGTTGTTTTCCACGCACTATTTTGAACTGACCGCGTTAGCCGAGAAATTGCCGGGGGTCGCCAATGTGCACTTGGATGCGGTTGAGCACGGCGATGACATCGTGTTTATGTATAGCATCAAGCCGGGTCCCGCCAACCAAAGTTTCGGCTTGCAAGTGGCGCGGCTGGCCGGGCTGCCCGAACCAGTCATCGCCGTTTCCCGCGATAAACTGCGCTGTTTGGAAGATCAATATGTGGACACCAATAGCAACAGCGGCGGCCTCGCCTCCCGCCCTCAGCAAAACTTATTCACCGCAAATCGCCGGCCGGCTCATCCGCAAGCCTCCGCAATCATCGCAAAACTGAAAAACCTTGATATCCATCAAACCTCGCCGTTGCAAGCCATTGAACTGCTTTATGAACTGACCGCCTTGCTCGGCAAGCATGACAAAATAAAGGAGCAGTCGTAACACGCGCATGCCAACCGCCCGCCGCAACTAACGACGCATACGAGTAGGTTTGTCGGTCTGAGTTGCTATAATAGCCCCCTCAATTTTCCACAAACCAATAGAGTGAGCGTGACCGAACATGACCTATGTGGTGGTTGAATCTTGCAT
>JAHRAW010000171.1 GCA_020027415.1 Gammaproteobacteria bacterium | reverse complement strand
CTGCACCCATTGCGCCATGAAATCTAAGTACGCTTGTTGTGAAGTCCATTTGTGAACCCAGTCTTCATCCAACACTTGAAAATACGGCGGGTCGGCGATAATCACTTGCGCGCTTGCATGTTCCAAGCGCGGAATAATTTCAAGCGCATCGCCGGCATAAATTTTTCCGTTGCCAACTTGCACGCTGCGCGGCGGCTTGGATATGCCGCGGCGGTTTTTCATAGGCGCGGCGCGAGTCATCGGCTCATGGTTACCGCTGCGCGTGTTGCCAGTTGTCCGCCAATTCCGTCGGCGCCTCGGACGGCGGCAACATGCCTTTGCCTTTGATCAAGTCGGCGGCGCGTTCCGCCGTCATAATGGTCGGCGCGTTGAGATTGCCGTTGGGGATGACCGGGAAAATGGAAGCATCCACCACCCGCAAGCGTTCAATTCCATGCACGCGCGTATCCGCATCCACCACCGCCATGCCATCGCCGCCCATCTTGCAAGTGCCGGCTGGATGATACGCGCTTTCGGTCGCTTGGCGGACAAACGCATCAATCTCGCGGTCGCTTTGCACCGCTTCGCCGGGCTGAATTTCCGCGCCTCGGTACGGTTCCATCGCCGGCTGCTGGATGATTTCGCGGGTCAAGCGCACGCATTGCCGAAAAACTTGGCGATCTTCTTCGCGTTGCAGGTAGTTGAATAAAATTGAGGGCTTCTCCAAAGGATGCGGCGCGGTGATCCATACGCGACCGCGGCTATGTGGTTTGTTATGCCCCACATGCACCTGAAAGCCATGCCCTTTGAAAGCCGATTTACCGTCGTAGCGAATCGCCGCCGGCAGAAAATGATACTGAATGTCCGGCGCCGCGAGCCCAGCCCGCGAGCGAATGAACGCGCACGACTCAAAATGATTGGTCGCGCCGAGCCCCGATTTGAAAAAATACCAACGCGCGCCAATCAACAACTTATTCCACCAATCCAGTTTTCCGTTCAGGGTAATCGGTTGCTTGCAAACAAACTGAAAATAAAACTCCAGGTGATCTTGCAAGTTTTCGCCGACTCCGGGCAACGCATGCACAACTTCCACGCCGGCGTTTTTAAGCACTTCAGCCGGACCGACGCCGGAGCATTGCAACAACTGCGGCGAGCCGATTACGCCGGCGCACAGAATCACTTCACGGTTGGCGGTCGCGCGCATGGTTTTTTCGCCCCGGCAATACTCCACCCCAACCGCTTTTTTGCCTTCAAACAAAACACGTTGGCTTAACGCGCCGCTGAGCACCGTGAGATTGCGCCGCCGCTTGGCTGGGTTTAAGTATGCTTTGGCGGCGGACCATCGCACCCCGTCGCGCACCGTCATGGACATCGCGCCAAAGCCTTCTTGCTGCGCGCCATTGTAATCATCGGTTTTCATATAACCGGCTTGCCGCCCGGCTTCAATGAACGCCCGATACAACGGGTTTTTCATTTCATTGCCGTTGCACACCGCAAGCGCCCCGCCCTGCTTGCGATACGCATCGCCGCCGTATTTCCAGTCGTCGGCTTTTTTGAAATACGGCAGGCAGTGACGATAATCCCAATCGGTGGCGCCGCGGCGCGCCCATTCTTCAAAATCATGCGCGTGTCCGCGCACATAAACCATGCCATTGATGGACGACGAGCCGCCAATCACTTTCCCGCGCGGACAATGCAGGCGGCGATTATCCAGCCCCGGCTCCGCTTGCGTATAAAATTGCCAAGCGAAACGCTGCGTGTTCATCGGAATCGACAACGCGGTCGGCATCTGGATGAAAATGCTGTGATCGCTGCCGCCGTATTCCAGCAGCAATATGGTGGTATCGGCATCCTCGCTCAGGCGGTTTGCCAGCACACAACCCGCCGAACCGGCGCCGACGATGATGTAGTCAAAACTTGCTTGCATGCGCGTTATTCAATGGGGGAGTCAATCAAATGGAACGGTTGGGGAACGGTTAGGGTTGATTTTTTTATCGGCGGTGGCGACGGTATCATTGCTTGCCGAGCAGGCGGCAATGCTATAACCACCCCGTTATCAGCGAATCGGAAGTAAGCATGCGAAGGCCATCTTTGCCGATGACCACTTGCTCCTCCAGTTTCACGCCTTCGCCGCTTGCGGCCGAGCCGATGTAGGCTTCTACGCACAAGGTCATGTTTTCTTCCAGCACGCCATCATAGCCTTTGGCGTCAAAATTGTGAAGCGATTTGATGCTTGGATATTCGTCGGCAAGCCCCACGCCATGCATCAGCACGACATATTGATGCGCGGCAAATTCCGCCGGGATATGCCACGCTTGCTCGGCAATTTCGCGGAAGGTCATGCCCGCTTTGAGAATGGATTTATTATGTTCAATCTGCTCGTGCGCCAAGGCGTAGATTCGCTTTTGCCGGTCGGTTGGCGCGCGGTCGCCGCATATCCATGAGCGTGACATGTCGGCGCAGTAACCGTACGGTCCGATTAAATCGGTATCCACGCTGATCATATCGCCCACTTGGATTTTGCGCATGGAGGCTTCGCGGAACCATGGAAAGGTGCGCTCTCCGGACGACAGCAATCTGGTTTCAATCCATTCGCCGCCTTGTTCAATGTTGGTTTGATGCAGAATTGACCACAGCGCATTTTCGGTCATGCCCGGCTCGGTGGCGGCGCGCATGCGTCGTAAGCCGGTCTCGCAAACCGCAACGGATTTTTGCATCAACACCAACTCTTCCGCAGATTTAATCACGCGCGCCAATTCCATCACTTCACCGCCGTCGTGAATGGAAATGCCATGCCGCATGATGGCGGCGCAGCCTAAATGCGACAAGCGGTCAATCGCTAAGCGAGCGTTGCCGGCGCCGTAGGTTTTGACCAAGTCGGCAATCTCATCGCCGAACGCGCGCGCCTTCTCTTCGCTGCGCGGTCCGGCGGCAAAGTAATAAAACGATGAATTCACCCGATACTCATCAATCGTCACAATGCCTTCGGCAAGATGCGGATAATCGCCGTAGTCAAACAGAATCATCGGTCCATCGGCGGCAATGAACACGCCTCGGGTCTCGTAGTGCGAACACCATATCTGCATGTTGGTGGCGTCGCATGCGTAGCGGCAATTGACTTGGTCAAACAACAAAATCGCGGCGTAATCCAAGCGCTTCAGTTGCGCCTGAATGCGCCCCAAGCGATAGCGTCTGAGCACATCCAAATCCACCGGCGGCTGGCTATATTCCATCGCGCCGTGTTGCCTGCGCTGGCGAGGGCGCGCGTTGGTTGGCGAGGACATTTTTGGGTCGAGTTTTGTTGGGCTAAGTGGTTGTGAGCTGAGTGGTTGTGAGCCAACCGATTGCGAATACGAACTTGCGCGTCAACCAATGGCGGCGGCGCGCGCTCATCGGTGTCATCGCCCCTTCCACACCGGCGGGCGTTTTTCGCTGAACGCTTTAGCGCCTTCCACCACATCTTCGCTTGCATAAAGCGTTTTAATCGTAGCCGGCGCGCCGCTGTTCAGCAAATCAAACGCTTGTTGGGTGGACAGTGTTTCGGTCTGGCGCACGCATTCCTTAATCGCGGCAAACACCAGCGGCGGACCTTGCGCCAACTGACTCGCCAACTCCCGCGCCCGCGTCATCAACCGCTCACTCGCCACCACTTCATTGACGAAACCCCAGCGATGCGCCTCATGCGCTTCCACCCACCGCCCGGTGAGCAGCATTTCCATGGCGATGTGATACGGAATTCGTTTGGGCAGTTTGATCGTGGCGGCATCGGCGATGGTGCCGGCGTTGATTTCCGGTAGCGCAAAGCGGGCTTGTTCAGCGGCGATGATTAGGTCGGCGGAAATCGCCAGTTCAAGCCCGCCGCCGCAAGCAATACCGTTGACCGCGGCGATAATCGGCTTGTTTAGATTCGGCAATTCTTGCAGCCCGCCGAAGCCGCCGACGCCAAAATCGGTGGCCGCGGTTTCGCCGTCGGCGGCCGCTTTCAAATCCCACCCGGCGCAGAAGAATTTTTCGCCGCCGCCGGTGATAATGGCAACTCGCAGTTCCGCGGCATCGCGAAATTCGGCAAACACTTGGCCTAATTTACGGCTGGTCGGAGCATCAATGGCATTCGCTTTGGGGCGGTTCAACACCACTTCCAGCACCGCGCCGTTGGCGGTCGTTGTTACTGCGTCATCTTGCATCGGTCGGTCTCCGCATGGATTTGCCTTCGCATAATTTGTTCATGGCGTTTGCCTTCATGGCGTTCGCATGGTGATTAGGGCATCGGCGACAACCGCGCCCTGCTTCTCAGACTTTACCATCAATGGATTGATTTCCACTTCCAGCAGCGCATTCGCTTGCTCATCCAACAAGCGGTTCAGCCGCAACACGCTGTCCACCACCGCTTCCACATCCGCCGGCGGTCGCCGCCGATAGCCGTGTAGCAAGGGCGCGGTTTGCAAACGCTTGATCGCGGCGCGCACCATCCATTGATTAACCGGCGGCAATAAGAGTTGACGGTCGCCGATTAATTCCACTAAGGCGCCGCCAAACCCAAGCATCAAATAATGCCCGAACTGTCGGTCATAGCCGATGCCGAGCAGCATTTCGGCGACTGCGTGTTCAATCATTTTTTCCACCATCAGCCGTTCGGCGCAGCCCAGCATACGCGTTGCCTGCGCGCGCACTTGCTGCTTGCTTTGCAGATTAATCGCCACCGCGCCGACTTCGGTTTTATGGGCGATTTGATTTGACAACACCTTGACCGCCACCGGATAACCCAATTGTTCGGCGGCGGCGACGGCGGCCGCGGGCGAGGTGACCGCAATGGCTTGCGGAACGGCAAAGCCGACGCTTGCCAGCAAATTTTTGGCTTGCTGTTCATCCAACCGCGGCGACGCGTGGCGCGCGCTCCATTCCAGATCCAGATTCGGCAGCCGGGCAACCCGCGGCAACAACAATTTGGTGTCGGTGGCGGCGGCGGCGCGCGCCCATGCCGCGCCGATATCGCCCGCCACCGCCACCGCAGTCAAGGCTTGCGCGAGGCCATGCAGCGGAGCGATGCCGTTTTCCAGCAACCCTTGCCCCACTTCCTGCGGCAGACCTTCGCTCAATGAAGCAACCACCGCGCCTTTTTTACCGCTGCAACGGCACGCCGCGATGAAGGCGTGCACCGCGCGTTGCCAAACTTCCATGGCGACGGCATCCGCATGCGGCATATCCAACAGCAACAAGGTCAGGTCAAAATTGCCGTCTAACATAGCGCCGAAGGTGGCGCGCATGCGCTCCTCGTCGCCCCAGATGAAAGTGTGATAATCCAACGGATTATCCACCTGCACATAGTCATTCAAAGTTGCTTGCACGGCTTGCCGATGGGATGGCGTCAACGCCGGAAATTCAAGTTGCTGTCGTTCGCCGAGGTCCGCCACCAGGGTTGCTTCGCCGCCGGAGCAACTCAGTGAAGCGAGGCGCTTGCCGGGCAACACGCCGCTGACCGAGAGCAGTTTCAAAGTCTCAATCAATTCCTCCGGGGTGGAAGTTTGCCCGACTCCGAGGCGTTCAAACAGCGCATCATATAGCGCGCCTTCGCCAGCCAGCGTGGCGGTGTGGCTCAAGGTGATGCGCGCGCCGTGCGCCGAGCGACCCACTTTCAACGCCACCATGGGAATGCCTTGCTGTCGGGCGCGTTCCGCCAGTTGCACGAAACGCGGCAGGTCGTTCAGCCCTTCCAGATGCAAGCCAATCGCAGTGATGCGATCATTATCCAGTGCCGCCGCAATTGCTTCTTCAAAGCCGACGCTGGCTTGGTTGCCCAAGGTGACCAACCACGCCACTGGCAGCAGGCGGCGTTGCATGCTCAAATTCAAACTGACATTGCCGCTTTGGGAAAAGATTGCCACGCCGCGCTCGGTACGCGTTGCGCCGTGATAATCCGGCCACAGCGCCGCGCCGCATAGCAGATTGATAAACCCGTAACAATTGGGTCCAATAATGGGCATGGCGCCGGCCGCTTCCAGCAGGCGTTGCTGTCGCTGTTTGCCTGGTGCGCCGGTTTCTTTGAAGCCAGAGGCGTAGCACACCGCCCCGCCGGCGCCGCGGCGCGCCAACGCTTGCACAACTTCCAGGCTGGAGTCCGCTGGAATGGCGATAAAGGTCGCATCCGGCGGCTGCGGCAACGCTTGCACCGTGCGATAGCAACGCAACCCGTGCATGGAGTCGCGCTGCGGATGCACCGCCCAGAGGTCGCCATTGAAACCTAACTTATGGCATTGCTCAATCACCCGCGCCGCTTCGGCGCCGCCGACCACGGCAATGGAAGCGGGATTTAAGCAACGATTGAGGCGCGTGCGATCCATACTCATGGGGAGATTGGCGGCTTGTCAGGCATGCCAAGCATGTCAAGCGTGGAGTAGTTAAATTTTTCAATTAACAATTGCTCCCGCTGCGCAACTAAATCAAGCGAGGCTTGATCATAATAATCCGCCAGCGGCAAGGCGCGCTCGGATACATTGAGTTTTGGCGCAGTATGCACCCATTGTTTTTCCGCCGCCGAGAGCGTCCGAATGCGTTCCACCGCATGCATAAAACTCGCTTCTAAATTTTCCTGCTGAATAAAGTAATCAATGTAGCAGTGTTGTTGGGCAAATCTTTTCAGGGTTGGTAAATCAAGCGCCGGGCAATCGGTCAAACTTTGCCGCCACTCAGGCAAGCGGCAACACAAACGCAGGTAGCGATAGGTCATAAAGCCGACCTGCCGGCACAGGCGACTGCTGCGATACTCGCGGCTCAATAAATGCGCATGGCGCGGGGCATGCATGCAAGCCAGCCACCGCCGAAACGCCGCCGCATCGTCATTGCGATGATATAGTTGGCGCCACTTGGCGACATCTTGGGCGAGGAAATCAGCGCATAGTTGATAAACGTGCGCCGGCTGTTGATAAATCTCTCTCAGTAAATCCCGTCCTTGTTTTTGTGTCAGGCGACGCCACACCGCGCCGCGCTGTTGCACGCCAAAACTCCACAGCGATAGATACCACGCCCAAGGGTTGCGCATGGAGGAAAAAACATAACGCACCTCGCTGGCTTGCTCAGCGGTCGCGCAATTATGCGTGCCGATAACTTGCCCATCAAATAATTTTTGCAATAGTGTTACAATATGCCTGGACGCGGTTTTCTGCATTTGTATGTAGATGAATTGATCACACTTGAACATGTTGGCATCAC